>NZ_JBHILT010000266.1:0-602 GCF_042193405.1 Bartonella sp. TT110JLCBS | reverse complement strand
GGACGTTGAAATCGTTGAGATAGATGTCCTCAACTTGGTGAGAAAATTCAATGGCGTCAATCAACTCGCAGACCATAAAAACAATATAGGATTATAAAAATGACAGTCCAAACAAGCATTACACATAAATTATTGATACCTGTTACTTTTGAAGGAAAAGAGCACACCACAATTACCTTACAGCGCCCCAAAACAAAAGATGTGCAAGCAATCGACAAAAAAGAAGGCATAGAGCAAACAATCGCTATGATCACACGCCTTTCTGAATGGCCGCATGAGGCTGTTGGAGAACTCGATATTAATGACTTGTCGAGCATTGGAGAGATTTTGGAGTCTTTTATCAAGCGGCGGGACACCTCGACTGGGAAACCGCCGCTAAACTCATAGCCGATATCGCCATTGTTTTTCATTGGTCTCTTCCGGACATGATGGAAATGGAACTACAAGAACTCATATTCTGGCGAAAACAAGCAGCAGAAAGGTATAAGACAAAATGAGTGAAAAAGTTGCTGATGCAAAGGTGAGATTGTCTCTTGAAGACAAACTCACCGCACCTCTCAAACATCTTCAAAAAAAATTCGATACATTGTCAAAAACACTCT
>NZ_JBHILT010000265.1:0-606 GCF_042193405.1 Bartonella sp. TT110JLCBS | reverse complement strand
TAAGCATGTGCGTTGCGTTTTTTGGCATGTTCTCCACTTTCAATAACTAGGAAGATACCACCAGAACCGGCTATGATACCGCCGCCGGGGTGGATTTCACGATCCCACACTGGGCTCCATCCATTATGGGTTAAAAGACCACCAAGCTCATGCGCCAACAACATATCATAACTTTGTGCATTATAGGAACTTCCTACAAGAGCATGGGTGCTTTGACCTGATTTAATACGAGCTACAGCAATTTGAAGTGCAGAAAGACCACTGCCTTCTTCTCCCATAAATGTGCGAGATGATCCAGTGACTTTATGAACAATTGAAATGTTTCCTGCCAAAAGGTTTGAAAGTTGTGCCAAAAATAATGTTGGGCGAAGTTCAGTTGAAAGAGCAACATTTAACATAGAGGCATGATCGGCAACTGCGCGCGCTTTAGAAAGAATCTGTGTATCAACAGTAATATCACGTTCTCCCCCACTTGCAGCTACGATCATATCCATTGTTGAAGTGAGTTGTTCATTATTTTTCATGCCGGCATCATCAAGAGCAAGACCAGCCGCATAGGTACCAAGACGCTGCCATGTTCCCATTTGCCGTTGATCACTTTTTTTA
>NZ_JBHILT010000264.1:0-606 GCF_042193405.1 Bartonella sp. TT110JLCBS | reverse complement strand
ATAATCGTATCAGTGAAACTTATGCTGCTCAATCTGAATCAATCAATATGCAAGCACTTTATGATAGCTATATACGAGCAATTCGATGGGCTAGTGACCGTATAAAAGATTGTGGTATTATTGGTTTTGTGACAAACGCAGGGTTTATTAATGCATGTTCTTTAAATGGTTTAAGAAAATGCCTCGTTAAGGAATTTAGCAGCCTTTATATTTTCCATTTACGGGGTAATCAACGAACCTCTGGAGAACTTTCGCGAAAAGAAGGTGGTAAGATTTTTGGTTCTGGATCACGGGCTCCCATAGCTATCTCTATTCTCATAAAAAATCCAGAATCTCAACAGCGTGGGAAAATATATTTCCGTGATATTGGAGATTATCTCACAAGAGAAAAAAAGCTTAAGACAATTAAAAAATTTGGTAGCATTGATGGTATTACACAGAGCAAACAAGGTTGGCAAATAATTATACCGGATAAGCATAATGATTGGCTTGGTCAACGTGATGACAGTTTCAAGACATTCCTAGCTTTAGGTGATAAGAAACCTCATAGTAAAAAACTGTTTGAGATTTATTCTTGTGGTCTAAAAACCAATCGTGATGCTTGGG
>NZ_JBHILT010000263.1:0-607 GCF_042193405.1 Bartonella sp. TT110JLCBS | reverse complement strand
GGTGCCGGCTTGCTTCTTCATAAGCATAAAGATGGTGGTGCTCAATGGCTTTATCGTTATACCATTCACAGGGGCTGTCGTAAAATAGGCTTGTAGCGTGTTAAAGTATGTCTCTTTTAAATAAGTCCATGAATTGGCAATGTAAGTGTATTTTGTTTGAGACGCTCTGTTTTTCGTGAGGGAACTTACTCCATTAAAGAACATGATAAACAAAAGCATGAGGTAATATATAACCTCTTCATAAGATATTACCGTGGATACTTTGGAAAGATGCAAGGCCGAATCAAAATAAAATATTTTTTTACTTGTTAAGCTTTTTGTTCCTCTCAAATTGATTGTACAGTTGTTTTGGAGATTACACAAACAGACTGATACAATAATCTACCTTCGTCTAGCAAAAGCTATTACAGTAAGAAAAGTACGCGCTTTATTAAGCAAGCAATATCATAAAACGACGAATAGACCAGCAATGGAGTAGAAAGGCCGTACTGAATTTATAATAATAGAACCCAACCACGCTTTTTGAAAAGGACAAAGCGCTTTAAGATAAAAATCCTACACTAAATCCGTAATTTCTTACCTTTTTTACTAGAAAATTATATAGATA
>NZ_JBHILT010000262.1:0-607 GCF_042193405.1 Bartonella sp. TT110JLCBS | reverse complement strand
ACGCACTTTTTTAAAAAAATATCTTGCTAGGTTGTTCAAACTATTTTTTCACGCCGTTGTTTATAAATAGTATAACATAAATCCATTGTGTATTGCCATCTTTATGCGTATAAAAATACAAGCTTGGGCCATCATCATACTCTCTTTCAGTCTCCAACATTGCAAAAATTATTGTGTTGAGACTCTTTAGAAGAGGCATTTTTTCTTCAAGTGGTTTTTATTCATACGCTAATCCCACTTGCATGTTATAAATGGGGTTGGATAGATAAAAATATTTTAAGAAAGAGACACCAAATGCTTCTTATGAATCGTTTCAAGTGTCGAGAGTTATTGTAAAAGAAGCATTGAAAAATAGAATGCTACTGCTAACAGTTTGGGCACCATGAGGCAATAAATCTACTTACTTTATCTATCTTAGAATCTATAGAGTATAAATTTCTCTGTAAAAGTAACTTTATTTCATATCAATGTTATCAATTATAGATGTTGGGCATCATTAGTAATATAATCATAGACTTATGATTTTATGAACTCTTTTTTATCTCTTTTGTAGAAGATCTTAATGTTTTGTGATGGCATCAATGATGGTATTCACATTATGTTCCAT
>NZ_JBHILT010000261.1:337-611 GCF_042193405.1 Bartonella sp. TT110JLCBS | reverse complement strand
ACCGATTTATCCGGCTCTTTTAACACTCCATTGCTTTATATCAATGGTACAGGTGAGCTGAACATTAATGGGATTGTTAACATTGGTAATGAAAACTTGGGTACCCAATTTAGTGATGTTTATGTTGACGGTAGTGGGACAATCCGGGTTAATGGTTCTAATGCTGCATTAAACTGTACTAGTGCAGGTACTGATTCTCGTAATGTTGTTGACGGGGTTATTAATTTAACAAGTGGTGGAAATTTCTACGTCACTAACGGAGGTTCATTGAATC
>NZ_JBHILT010000261.1:0-285 GCF_042193405.1 Bartonella sp. TT110JLCBS | reverse complement strand
CTGATCAATCTGGGAGGAAGCTCAGTACTTTCATTTGGTGAGAATTCGGAAGTTGACTTGCAAACCACTGGTGCTGGGGTGGATGCAATAATCAATGTTAAAGATAGCGCTAAGATTACGATTTATAAGCCAGAATATGTAATTTTTGATTTACAAAGTACGGGATCCGGTTCTAAAATTTTTAACTTCTCCGGTGAAGTAGACGCCAGTTATGTCAAAATTCGGACTTCCAGTGATGGAGATTACATTGGACCATATAAGACAGTTAACTATACGTTAACGAAG
>NZ_JBHILT010000260.1:335-614 GCF_042193405.1 Bartonella sp. TT110JLCBS | reverse complement strand
GCTGTTTTGATCAACAACGACAAGAGCCCTAAGGGTACCCGTATTTTTGGCCCAATCGCTCGTGAGTTACGTGATGACGACTTCATGAAGATCGTTTCACTGGCCCCAGAAGTTCTTTAAGATTACCAAAAATAAGGAGGTGCACTACCACATGTTTTTAAAGACAGGTGACAAAGTTCGCGTCATTACCGGTAAGGATAAGGGTAAAGAAGGTACGATCAAAAAGACCCTTGCCAAGGAAAACCGTGTAATCGTTGAAGGAATTAACAAAATTAAGAA
>NZ_JBHILT010000260.1:0-288 GCF_042193405.1 Bartonella sp. TT110JLCBS | reverse complement strand
TGTTGACGCAGAAGCCCCAATTCAAGCATCAAACGTGATGTTAATTGATCCATCAACTAATGAACCAACCCGGGTTGGTTTCAAGTTTGTGGACGGCAAGAAGGTTCGGGTTGCTAAGAAGTCTGGTAAGCAAATCGACTAATCACTGTGGAAAGGAGGAAATAAATTCTCATGGAAAACCGTTTAAAGGCTAAGTACGAAAAAGAAGTTCGTCCATCATTAATTGAAAAGTTTAACTACTCTTCAGTAATGGCTGCTCCTAAGATTGACAAGATCGTTTTGAACATG
>NZ_JBHILT010000259.1:336-614 GCF_042193405.1 Bartonella sp. TT110JLCBS | reverse complement strand
TAACGGATACGGAGGACATGCGTATCAGGAAGCTTTTTACATCATCAATGTACATTAATTGTTGAATCTTTGACTGAGTAGCGATTAAGAAGCTGCTCGTACATGTCAGTGACACAGCGCCCTGCATCCCGCAGTGCACGAGAATTAACTAAAGGCCTAGGCAAAATATATGTATAAAAATTGGGCCCCTCTACTGGATTACCGACCACCCATAATGTATTTTGTATTTGCCCTTTAGTGTCTATAGGATGCTGCCGACGGTCAATATCAATACCACC
>NZ_JBHILT010000259.1:0-311 GCF_042193405.1 Bartonella sp. TT110JLCBS | reverse complement strand
AAATGGTCGAATGATGCCCTGACCAGCCAAATTCTGGATAAAAGAGGACTCATCACGCAACGGAGAAAAACGATCAATCTTGGCCTTGATCAGCACATCTCCATCAACTGAACTGTTTTCATCTTGAAAAACAGACTGAATTTCGAAACGGCTGGTACTAGCATTGAGAACAAGTTTAGGTGAAGGTCCGCCAGCCAAAGTCACGATACCAGCCTCCATCAGAGCCTTCAACTCTTGGTTTCGCTGCATCGGTGGGCCGACAGAAATACGGTTAAAGTTTGGATTAAAATATTCAATAAAGTACTTGTGAG
>NZ_JBHILT010000258.1:332-614 GCF_042193405.1 Bartonella sp. TT110JLCBS | reverse complement strand
CAATGGCAAAAATTTGCGGATTAGTTATTGGACTTAGTCTTCTCTTTGTTTTAGCAAAAATCGAATCATATAGCTTTCATCCTATGTTGCCGCGCAAATCCTTTTCTTTCTCTTCTGAAATTTTTCCTGTTTACGCATTAATACTCGTTATGACAACAGTCGTGTACAGTATAGAACTTTATTTACCACTTTTTCTTCAAGAACTTCATGGACAAGCTCCACTTATAGCCGGTTATATAGCAACACTTATGAGCCTAGGGTGGACGTGTGGAGCCCTCTCAA
>NZ_JBHILT010000258.1:0-255 GCF_042193405.1 Bartonella sp. TT110JLCBS | reverse complement strand
ACAGAAGTTTCCACGCTTGAATATATTTTTATTATTTGCTTAGCACTATTTTCTATTGGAATCAGTGCAGGCATAGCATGGCCACATTTGCTCACACGAATTTTACAATGTACAAATGATGAAGATGCTCTCCGTGCCAGTGAATCCCTTACCTCCGTACAACTATTTTCAGCTGCATTGAGTGCAACTCTAGCCGGAGTTATCACCAATCTTGCCGGACTATTTAATCCTGGAGGAACAATAGGAATGATCTTA
>NZ_JBHILT010000257.1:0-615 GCF_042193405.1 Bartonella sp. TT110JLCBS | reverse complement strand
TTTTTCGCTCTTCTTACTTCGAAAACTTCGCGACAATTTGTCGATAAACTGACATTGTTGTCACAAGACGAGGAAAAACAAAAGAAAAAGTACCAAGGCTAACGTGAAACGGCCATATTTATTGAAATTTTCAGAAAATCTCAAATTTCTTAAAAACGGCTGAGAACAGATGGCAACAACCTGGTATCAGTAGAAAGAGGATTTAATTTAGCATCGTTTGATGTATTAGCCGATTGGTGGTTCCATTTAAAAAACAAAAGTTATGCCTGTCTGAATAACTGCATTTTGCAAACGTCGAATTCGACTTACTTTACAAAGTCTCGCTTACAGTAAATAATGAAATTACTACCACATTTCTTCCTGAATCTAAAGCTGTAAACCATACAACTCCAAGTGATTTCGTTTTGAAGATATCGTAAATGGCGTAAAGCTCTGAAAACGTCAAATTTATCATAAAATGTTAAATAACTCAAGAACGGTACAACTGAGCTACAATATCTTATTATTAAACTCATATTTATTTTTAACGGGAAATCCAAAAATGTAATAATATACATTGTTCTATTTAAAATAGAACAATAGAATAGAATAGAACAATAGAATAGAATAGAGTGT
>NZ_JBHILT010000256.1:271-616 GCF_042193405.1 Bartonella sp. TT110JLCBS | reverse complement strand
AAAAGCTTGGCGGAAAAGTCCGTTCAGTTTACCAACTTCAATTACCGACGCAACCAACACCGGAAGAACGAAACTTAGTAATTATTGATAAGCAACAGGCAACCCCGCAAAAGTACCCACGACGGGCAGGCTTACCTGCGAAGAAGCCATTGTAAAAGATTAGAATAAGGGAGAATTAGTATGGCATTTTCAATCTTTGGAATTGGTAAAAATCACCATGGCACTAAAAATCAGGTGGTCGAAATCCCATTAGATCAAATTGAACCTAACCGTTACCAACCACGGCAGGTATTTGACCAAGAAGGAATTAAAGAACTAGCGGAGACGATTCAAGCACACGGCCTC
>NZ_JBHILT010000256.1:0-261 GCF_042193405.1 Bartonella sp. TT110JLCBS | reverse complement strand
ATTATTTTACGGGAATATGAACCAGCAAAGTATGAAATTATTGCTGGTGAACGGCGTTACCGGGCAATGAAGTTGTTGGACTGGGAAAAGGCACCCGCTATCGTTGAAAAAATGAACGATCACGAAACTGCATCGCTGGCCCTGATCGAAAACTTGCAACGTTCCGAGTTGAGTTCAGTTGAAGAAGCCCAAGCTTATGAAAAATTAATGGATCTGAATAATCTGACACAGGCGAAGTTGGCTAAGGGCATGGGAAAGAGC
>NZ_JBHILT010000255.1:368-617 GCF_042193405.1 Bartonella sp. TT110JLCBS | reverse complement strand
GCGACTGGTAAAAGTAGTTTGGCTCTAGGCTATAAGGCAAGTGCATCAGGAGAATTAGCAGTTGCTATTGGTGGACTTGCAACCGGTATCCACGGCATTGCTATGGGGAATAACGCAGAAGCGAAGGATCAAGATACGATTGCGATAGGTTATGCTGCTCAAGCTCAAACAAAGTATTCGATTGCAATTGGTCCAAATGCACAGGTGATTGCTGGAGACGGAGTTGCTTTGGGGGGAGCTTCCGTTGCC
>NZ_JBHILT010000255.1:0-304 GCF_042193405.1 Bartonella sp. TT110JLCBS | reverse complement strand
CAACAAAACAATGGTGCATGGAAAAGTACAAAAAGTGCAATCAGTGTTGGAAAAGCTGACGGTAGTATAACACGCCAGATTACTGGGTTGGCGGCTGGTACTGCAGATACTGATGCCGTCAATGTGGCACAGTTGAAAGCTATGAGAGCTGTCGTAGAAGGAGCAGGGGGATGGAAGTTATCTGTTAACGGTGAAGCTGCTGTGGATATTCTGCCTGGTGAAACAGTCAATTTTGCTGGTGCTGGACTTGAGAATTATGACAACACGAGCCTTAAAATTGGATGCAAAGATGATAAAACAGTAG
>NZ_JBHILT010000254.1:320-619 GCF_042193405.1 Bartonella sp. TT110JLCBS | reverse complement strand
ACCAATTCGAATTTCTCTACCAAGAACGGTTCCATAATATTTACTTGATGGATATTACCAAGTACGAACGGATTAACCAACGGTACTTAAACGAACGTCTTTTCCTGGGAAATATTTACTTAGATAACTATGTTGAATTAACCCAGGGGATGAGTGATTCGGATGTTTCAAACCTACATAACTACGTTACTTCCGAACTCAGTAAGTGGGCCGATAAATTTAACCTTTTGCTGAAGGTGATTGACGATGATAACGACCTTTTCCTGGTCCACGAAATCGCCCCGCCAAACCGGGAGACA
>NZ_JBHILT010000254.1:0-295 GCF_042193405.1 Bartonella sp. TT110JLCBS | reverse complement strand
CGGGAAAACACGTCCCAGATGAACTCACCAGTAACGTTGAGTGTTGGGATTTCGTATGGGCAGACCGACTTTATTAAGTTAGCGGATACTGCGCAACGGAACCTCGATCTGGCCCTCGGTCGGGGTGGTGATCAAGTTGTTGTCCGGGCGGAAGATGAACAGGCCCGTTTCTTTGGTGGAAAAACCAACCCAATGGAAAAGCGGACCCGGGTTCGAGCACGGGTTATTAGCCACGCCTTCCAAGAACTGATGAATCAGGCTGACCAAATCTTTGTTGTGGGCCACAATAGTCCTG
>NZ_JBHILT010000253.1:332-619 GCF_042193405.1 Bartonella sp. TT110JLCBS | reverse complement strand
GAAAGCATTTTTTGTGATGTTGTGGCAGATAGGGAAAATGTTAGATGAGGGGGATGATGTGGATTTATGGTTTGATCAGATAATATTAGATCATGATATTCTTGAGGAATTTTTGACTTGCGATCTTTCAATTCAAGAACCAGAATATCTTAATTTTGAAAGTTTTAAAGAAGGTATCAAAGAATTAGAAAAGAATAAAATTGTAGCGAAGGGGACAAAAAAAGATTGTTATTTCATCAATCCAGATATTTTTGGTCTTCATAAATGTGATGAAGATTTTGAGTTCG
>NZ_JBHILT010000253.1:0-288 GCF_042193405.1 Bartonella sp. TT110JLCBS | reverse complement strand
GAGAATACCCGAATAAACAACTCCTTTAACCGTTTTTCTCTTAGAGAAAAATAAAAGCTTAGAATAAATAGCTATGAGAACAGCAATGAGTCTGTTTATGGTATGTGAATTGGAATGTTTGCGGGATCTGTTTTGATTTAATATTCTCCATGAATGGTTCTTTATGCAGAGCGGTTTTTATGCCATATTTTCTTCTTTTTATGAGACATAAGTTAATTTGAACTGTGCACCTCTTCAAACAAATGTTTGATCTGTATTTTCTTTCTTGATACTTTTGTAAACTTTGCA
>NZ_JBHILT010000252.1:331-621 GCF_042193405.1 Bartonella sp. TT110JLCBS | reverse complement strand
TCTCAACGCTTGTTACACCCATTTCGCAATGGCGCCTGTGAATGGTATAATGATAAATCCATTGAGCACCCCTATCTTTTCTTTATGCTTTGTAAAGAAGAAAGCCGACACCATCATATTATATGCTAACCGCCAATGTTAAGACAGGTCTTGGCGCTTGAGATAATTCATAAGAGGCATGCCTTCCTTCCTTTCTTATATAGTTTTTACTCACCCAGCTCTTCCCGCTTGTAACGTGCAAGCGAGAGGTTTTGGGTGATTCTATATAAGTTGAATATGTTCGTTAGGGT
>NZ_JBHILT010000252.1:0-280 GCF_042193405.1 Bartonella sp. TT110JLCBS | reverse complement strand
TTATCATTTTTATGTTAAGAGAGAGTCTCACATACTGTGAGATCTCTTATTTTATCCCCTTTTATATTCAATCAATTAAAACTATTTTCTTTCATTTTACAAACGGATGGGGAGAGATAAAAACTGTTTAAGAAAAAAGTTCCTAATCTCTTATGAGCGTTTTCGATAGGCAAGGGGGAAGCACTTTGGAAGTGGCAAAGAGGATGATGGTATTGGCATGTGAAATTCTAAGTCTTTTAATGTTTTGTTTTATCAAGTTTTTGTACGATTTTATCAGAAG
>NZ_JBHILT010000030.1:0-7346 GCF_042193405.1 Bartonella sp. TT110JLCBS | reverse complement strand
AATACATCTTCCAACATAAGGCTCTGTTACGGCTGATATAGAGCGCTTTTTGACATGATGCACTCCCTCAACAACAAGAGCATGAATGGGAAAACATTGCTTCCCACCCAAAAGCGTTTCTGGATTTTGCTCTGAAGGCGTCTTTATCCTTTTAGGCGTTAAAGCGCGTAATTTCTCAATTCTTTCTAATTGCTGCTTCTCAGATTGTTGGCGAGAAAAATTATCTGTTGGGGAATGAAAAATAGCTGAGGAACGCGCATAAACATTTACACCTGTAAACAAGCCAAAGAAAACAACAATGGCACGAAAAATTCTCAAAAGAGAACTTTGGCGTAAAAATACACAA
Organism: Bartonella sp. TT110JLCBS; assembly: GCF_042193405.1. NCBI lineage: Bacteria > Pseudomonadati > Pseudomonadota > Alphaproteobacteria > Hyphomicrobiales > Bartonellaceae > Bartonella > Bartonella sp. TT110JLCBS. Next base: position 7,000 of record NZ_JBHILT010000030.1, on the reverse strand, counting down.
AACAATACAGATTGCCCCCGCTTTGCACTATTCATGAAGCATGATTTAAAAGAACTTCATGGAACCGCTAATAAACCCACTCAAAACAGCCACTGCCCTATAACACTTTTAACAAAAGCACATGCCTCTGTGACCAAAAAAGTGACACCCAAAAACTGCTTTATTTTAACTGCTGAAGATCTCTCCCCCACATTTATGTAAAAAGACCTCTAAACAAAACTGTTTAGCCCGTCAATGGTTAATACATCAATATCCCCAGTTTAATGCTACAATATATTTATCAATAATTAGAGATAAATTCACTCTCCAGCTCCTCTAAGCCACTCAACACGCATATAAACGAGACATCATGCGATCAAGAACATCCTGTCGTCAAAAACCATCATAGAAAACAATAAAGAAACCTCTTTTAAAACTTTCTACTCAAATAGGCAAAACTCTCTGTACAGCGCATTAAGCAACCGTTCTCCAAAGACAATGATCTGAGTGATCTGAACAGAAGAGTTTTGTCCAGTGCTGTCAGTGTTGTCAGTTCTTTTTAGAGCCTATATTATTTTTTTAAATGAGAAAAAATTAAAAACATTATATTTCAATATGTTAGCATTTTAACGATACAACCTATATCGACAATACAACCTTAAATACAATCCATAATATATATTTGTCAGTTTGTGTCAGTAAATTAAACTGACAAATTAGATTATTTTAGTGACTCATAAAACCTATCAAAATACTCATTATGATATTTTAAAAGCACATAGTTCATTTGTCTTGATGAACACGTGAAACGAACAGCAAATTTTACTACTTTGCTGATCTTATCCTATGCCATGGGCTGTTGATAAACAGCCTTTTAAACCCCTTTTGAAAAAATATCGGCTTTTTAGCAGTTTTTTCCCATTTTTATCGTTATTTGCTTTAAATGCATTTAATTGAATTCGTTTTGATTCTTTTGATGATTATTGATCATATCATAAGGCAAGGGATTTTTATTACAATATGCTGCAATCTATTAAGTATGATAACAAACACATCACTTTACACTCCCTTTTACAATCCTATCGTGAACAGGCAACATCAAATGCTCTACGGGGGAAAGTATTTGAAGATTTTGTGACAAAATATCTTATGTATGACCCTCTCCACTATGGGCGATATGAAAAAGTTGAGAGCTATTATGAATGGGCGAAAGAGCGTGAAGGTTGGAATAAAAATGATATCGGCATTGATCTGGTTGCCAAACTTCGCAATCAAGAGGGTTATGTCGCTATTCAATGTAAGTTTTATCAGGCAGACCATCAGATCAGTAAAAAGGATATTGATAGCTTTATCGCGGCATCTGGAAAAGACATCTTTAAATATCGTCTTCTCGTTGACAGCACAGAAGTGGAATTAAGTGACAATGTGAATACCATGATTAAAGGACAAGCGATACCCGTTTATCGCATTGACCTTCGTCATATGGAAAACAGTCGGATAGATTGGCAAATATTTGCAACAAAACAAGAAGTGGTTCTGAAATCAACCAAAGAGCCTCGTTCCCATCAAGAAGAAGCCATCAAGAAAGTCTGTGAAGGTTTAAAAGAAGCAGACCGTGGCAAGCTGATCATGGCATGTGGTACGGGGAAGACTTTCACCAGTTTGAAGATAGCAGAAACCCTTGCTGGGAAAGGCAAGCGTGTTTTGTTTCTGGTCCCTTCTCTGGCTTTAGTCTCACAAACAATCCGTGAATGGACAGCCGATGCACAAGTACCTTTGCGTTCTTTTGCTGTGTGTTCGGATACAAAAGTAGGCAAGCGTCGTAAGAACCAAGATGATATTGTTGGCATGGAAACATCAGATCTTGTTCTCCCTGCTACCACGGATGCCCAAACCCTTGCCAAAGAAGCTTGCGAAAACCTAGCAGATGCAATGACGGTGGTGTTTTCAACTTACCATTCTATCCAAGTGATTTCAGATGCGCAAAAAGAGCATGGTTTACCCGAATTTGATCTAATCATTTGCGATGAAGCACATAGAACAACTGGGGCTGTGTTAGGAACAGACAAGCGTGAATCTGAATTTATCAAGGTTCATGATAACAGAATCATTCGGGGTAAAAAACGTCTATATATGACAGCAACCCCCAAAATCTTTACAGATAAGATAAAAAGGAAAGCTGACCTATCTGATACTGTTCTTACCTCTATGGATGACGAAAAAATTTATGGCAAAGAACTGCATCATTATACATTTGCGGAAGCTCTAGAACATAAACTGTTATCACCTTGTAAAGTTATCATATTAGTTGTCAATGAAAAAGAAGTAAGCCAATCCATTCAACATCTTATTACCGATAAGAATTATGAACTTATTCTTGACGATAGGACCAAGATTAATGGCTGTTATAGAGCCCTTACCAAAATGGATCTGAAACTTGATCTTGAAGATGACCCCAATCCCATGCGTAGAGCTTTAGCATTTTGCAAAGATATTGATACTTCTAAACGCATATGCAAGGAATTCAAAAAAGAAAAAGTTCAAGAATCTTTGCACGCCCTTCATAAAAACTATAAAGATACTCCCCCTCTTAACTGTACTCTTGCCCATATTGATGGAACCTTTAGTGCTAAAGAGCGTACAAAACAACTTGACTGGTTAAAGGAAGATGCGGGGGAAAATACGTGTCGTGTGCTAACCAATGTACGCTGTCTTTCTGAGGGTGTTGATGTTCCTGCTCTTGATGCTGTTCTATTCTTACACCCGCGAAAAAGTCAAATTGAGATTATTCAAGCAATAGGCCGTGTCATGCGTCGAGCAGAGGGTAAGAAAAGAGGCTATATCATTCTACCCGTTGGAGTACCGGCTGGCATTCCACCAGTACAAGCCTTGGAAAATAATCCAAAATATGATGTCATCTGGCAAGTCGTCAATGCTTTGCGTGCCCATGATGAGAGTTTTAATAAAATAATCCACCATATGTCCATAAAACAGGACGTAAGCTATGCCCTTGATATTATTGTTCCTTCTCAAAAGGCTACCTCAGAAGATACAACTGTGGTTATTGATGACTTACCTATACGCTCAAAATCAGAATATTCAGGACTGAACATTGGATCACCAACTTATGAATCCTTTCACGGATATAAACCAGAAGAAGAATTATCCCTTTTTTCTCAATATCCGGATGTCATTAGAGCAGCTATTGTTAAGAGAAATTACGACCCTAGCTATTGGAAAAGATGGGCAACCAATGTTGCTGATCTTGCTCAAAATCATATCACACGCTTAACCGAAGTTTTAACAAAATCAGAAACGGAAACGCGGCGGGTGTTTAATGGTTTTATGACCGAATTACGTAACAATTTAAACACGACCCTCTCCGAAGAAAATGCGATTGAAATGCTTGCACAACATCTTGTGACGCGTCCAGTCTTTGATGCTTTGTTTGAGGGGCATCAGTTTGTTCAAGAAAATCCCGTCTCTTGTGCTTTACAACGTGTACTTAATATCCTTGATAAAGTTACTCTTAAAGAAGAATCTCAAGATTTCAGAACTATCTCTAGGAATGTACAATTTTACACACGAGGAACTACAAGTCTTGAAGCACAACAAAACTTAATTGTAAAGCTTTATAATGAATTTTTCCGTCATGCTTTTCCGCGTACGGTAGAAAAATTAGGAATTGTTTATACGCCCATTGAGGTTGTGGATTTTATCATTCATTCTGTTGATGATGTTTTACGCAATGAATTTGGAAAAAGCCTTGGTTCACGGGGTGTCTCTATTCTTGACCCTTTCACGGGAACGGGTACCTTTATTACACGGCTTTTACAATCAGATCTCATCAAACCAGAGGATATGGAATATAAATACCGTTATGATATCCATGCCAATGAGATTGTCTTACTTGCCTATTACATAGCAGCGATTAACATTGAATCGACCTATCATAGTATCATGAAAGGAGAATATATCCCTTTCAAGCATATTGGTTTGACTGATACGTTTCGGATGCTTGAAGAAAAGAATCTGCTGCAAAAATTATTCAAAGAAAACAGTGAATATTTAGAGCATCAAAAGAAACTGGATATCGAAGTTATTTTTGGTAACCCTCCTTATTCGATAGGACAAAAAAGCGAAAACGACAATGCAAAGAACACTCCCTATCCCATATTAAATAAACGTATTGGTGACACTTATGCCGCTCATTCAAAAGCAAGTCTTATGCAGGCGCTTTATGATAGTTACATCCGCGCCATTCGCTGGGCAAGTGACCGTATAAAAGACCGTGGTGTGATTGGTTTTGTTACAAATGCAAGTTTTATAGATACAAAATCTATGGATGGCTTACGCAAATGCCTCGTTGAAGAATTTAGCAGCCTTTATATTTTTCATTTACGTGGTAATCAACGAACCTCTGGAGAACTTTCTCGCAAAGAAGGTGGAAAAATTTTTGGTGAAGGTTCTCGTGCCCCTATAGCGATTTCTATTTTGGTTAAAAATCCAAATGCACAACAACATGGGAAAATATATTTCCGTGATATTGGAGATTATCTCAATAGAGAAGAAAAGCTTAAGACAATTAAAAAATTTGGTAGCATTAATGGTATTACACGGAGTAAACAAGGTTGGCAAATAATTACACCGGATAGGCATAATGATTGGATAAATCAACGTGATGACAGTTTCAAGACATTTCTAGCTTTAGGTGTTAAGAAAGGTCATGATACAAAGCTTTTTGAAACTTATTCCTGTGGCGTTCTAACCAGTCGTGATGCGTGGGCATACAACTCAAGTCGTAATGCTTTATCAAAAAACATGTACAACATGATTAACTTCTATAATAGCGAAGTGGAGCGCTTTAACGAAGCTTATGGACATGTTGATCGCAAAATACGTGAAAAGGCTATAGACAATTTCGTTAACGCTGATGCTACAAAGATCAGTTGGAGTAGTACTCTTAAACGAGAATTTATAAGAGAAAAATTATTTGAGTTCGAGGAGATGTGCTTTATTCAAAGTATTTATCGCCCTTTTACAAAACAATGGCTCTATTATAATCGTGCTTTCAACGATAGAGTTTCCATAATGCCATGTATATTTCCTATAGGAAAATCAGTTGAAAATAAAATGATACAACTTACAGGCATAGGAGCAAAAAAAACCTTTTCTGTTCTTATGATTAAAGCTGTGTCTGATTATCAGGTGATAGAAAACGGTCAATGCTTTCCGCAATATCTTTATGAAGATATTGTATCCTTAAAAGAGAAAAGTGAAAAGCAATCCCATTTATTTACAAACTCTATAGAGGAAAACAAAACAGCTGGTTTACAACGCCGTGATGCCATTACGGATGAAGGATTAGCACATTTTAAAGCCGCTTATCCTAATGAAACTATCACTAAAGATGATCTATTTTATTATGTTTACGGGATTTTGCATTCAGAAGATTACCGCACCCGTTATGCTGATAACCTCTCTAAAGAATTGCCTCGTATCCCTTGTGTAAAGAGCACTGAAGATTTTTGGAAATTTGTAACTGCAGGGCGTGAACTGGGGCATTTGCATATGAACTATGAAACTGTAGAACCTTATCCTGTAACCTTTAAAAAAGGTGATCCAAAACTCACTGATATCCCTAATCCTGAAAAATTCTATTATGTTACAGAAATGAATTTTTTTGGGAATAGTAAAGTAAAAGATAAATCGACAGTTTTTTACAACAGCAATGTCACAATGACAGATATCCCTCTTGAAGCTTATGAATATATCGTCAATGGTAAACCCGCTCTTGAATGGGTTATGGAACGGCAATGTGTAAAGACTGATAAAAAGAGCGGCATTGTTAATGATGCCAATCGCTATGCTGTTGAAACCATTGGCAACCCTGCCTACCCTCTAGAGTTGTTTCAAAGAGTTATTACCGTAAGTTTAGAAACAATGAAAATCGTAAAAAAACTACCAAAATTAGAAATGAGAGAAACTGAATAGATTTGGCATGCTCAGATGATAGGCATGTTAACCTCACAAAGGGGTATAAGGTCTTATAACCTATAGGTTCTATACCCTCTTTATAAATTGCTTACATACAATCTTTAAAAGGAGTGTTTGTATGCGTTATTCTAAAAAGAAATCATTTGCACTTTTAAATACTCTTATTTGAATTGCTTTAAGACTTTTAAGAAATCCCATCTTAAAGTGAATACGCTTCTTTTACATTGCCTTTAAGAGGTTATATCGTAATCTAAAATGATAGCTTTGTTTAAAGAGAGCTATGTATATTCATTTTCTTATATTACTTATAGGTTTTGAAGGTTTCTCAAACCCTCAAAATACCTTCAAAACCCCTTTTTATATATATTACAGATTGTATTTACGTGTTGTGTGTAATATGGGTTGTTTATTTAAAACATTAACATATTGAAATATAATAACTTTTATTTTTGATTGAAAAATAATATATAAAGGGGCGTAAAAGGAACCCTCAAAATACTCAAAATCTTCAAAACTCATAACCATAATGGTCTTGATAGCATTTCATATGAGTTACAAGCTATCTTTTGAAAGGCTTTAAAAGATCATATGCTTTTCATAAAGCACATTTTAATCACTCACTAAAATAATCTATTTTGTCAGTTCAATTTACTGACACATAACTGACAAGTTTTAATCAATTCACATCATTGGTTATCTTTAAAGATTGTAATAGTGATATGAGTTATGTTTTTAAAATACTAACATATTGAAATATAATGTTTTTAATTTTTACTCATAAAAAAAATAATAGAAGGTCTAAAAGGAACTGACAACACTGACACGGTCTATTAAAAGGGATTTTACTGATCTCTATAATGATCAGTTTCTATTGAGATGTTTTCATAAGTGTTTTCATAACAGACAATAAATCGCAATTATCCTATTTATCATTTCTCTTATGAACATGAAAAATGATGCCATGGCTATAAAGAACATAACAACTATAGAGAAAGCAAAAATGCAAATGAAAGCATTTGTTATA
>NZ_JBHILT010000003.1:74236-147563 GCF_042193405.1 Bartonella sp. TT110JLCBS | reverse complement strand
TCGCAGTCGCAGTCGCAGTCGCAGTCGCAGTCGCAGTCGCAGTCGCAGTCGCAGTCGCAGTCGCAGTCGCAGTCGCAACATTGTTTATAAGGATAATTCATTGTTTTGTATGTTTAATGAGAATCCCGAATATCGTAAGATTCTCTCATTTCAAATCTTTTGATCAAAATCATTCCCTTGTACATAACAAGTGGGATGAACGTGGGGCGTGAAACTGTATGAGAAAGGACTAAAAATGTCTCTTATGAACCGTCTCTAGTTCCAAGGGCCTGCTGCACGCGCCTCCACGAGCTGGTAAAGTGTGTTATGGTGCGCTGGCTTGCGTTTTTATGGAGCGTAAAGATGGGGGACTCAATGGATTGACCATTATATCATTCATAATCCTATCATTCATAGGCGCCGTCGTGAAATAGGCTTGGGAGCATTAAGAAATGTTTCTTTAAAACAAGTCCGTGAGGCTGCAACCCAATGGCGCTCTGTTTTTCGTAAAGGACGGAACCTTATTAAAGAACGCGATAAACAAAAACCTGAGGTAATGCGCAGTCACTTTTCGCAAAAGCACTTATGGTGATAAGTGGGTGATCTTTAATGTTAAGGAAGAACCGTTTTTGGGGGGAGGAAAGAGCATTGGAAGCAAAATTAAAGAAAATTAAAGAGAGTGAAAAAAATCTCTCAGAGAATGTCAAAAAGAGGTATTTTAAAAACCTTGATGCCATCCTAGGGATCTAAAAAAATCCTTTTCAAAAATATTTTGAATATTTTATTTAAAATTTTTAAAAAGCAGCGATTTGTGGTGTTGCGAGTCGGTTATGTCTATGCTAGAAACCAAGTGATTTTTGTTCTAGGTTTTAAGAAGAAGATTCTTAAAATTAGGAGTGTCTGTTTCATTTCATCTGATAACTATCAGAGAATCGCTCAAGGGAAAGAGGCGGTATTTCGTGTCGGATTCATTTTCTCTCATACCGCTGCCGTTGGTAGATCAACGCTATGCGCAAGCGCTTTTTGATTGCGTTCAAGAAGCGGAAAACGTTGAAAAGGTTGAAAAGGCAGTGGAAAAATTTTTGCTTGTCTTGGAGCAAAATGAAGATTTAAAACGCTTTGTGCTCAGTCCATTCTTTTCAGTCAAAGAGCAAATGAAGGTGATGCAGTCTGTTTGTGAAAATATCAAATTTGCTGATAAAAACGCAGGACAGGTTATTGGTAATTTTTTACGCGTTATCGCAGCAAACCGTAGGCTTAGTGCCGTATTTGGTATTTTACATGCTTTTCAGCGTTGTGTTGCACGCGCTCGTAGCCAAGTTACAGCACAAATTGTTTCTGCGTGCCCCTTAAGTTCTCAACAAAGACAAGAGTTGTGTGAGGCTTTGGAAGGTGTCATTGGAGGAAAAGTCTTGCTACATATCATTGTGGATCCAACAATTCTTGGTGGATTAATCATTCGTGTGGGGGCGTCTCAAATTGATACGTCTCTTCTAACAAAATTGTCTTCGCTTAAGCTTGCATTGAAAAAAGAGGTCAGCTGATGGATATTAGACCATCTGAAATTTCCAAAATTCTAAAAGAGCAAATCAAAAACTTTGACCAAAAGGCTGAGGTTTCAGAAATTGGTTGGGTTCTCTCTGTTGGGGATGGTATCGCCCGCGTTTATGGTTTGGATAATGTCCAAGCAGGGGAAATGGTTGCTTTTCCAAATGATGTGCGCGGTATGGCTCTCAATTTGGAAGTTGATAATGTTGGTGTGGTCATTTTTGGCTCAGATCGCGATATTCGTGAAGGGGATTGTGTAAAGCGATTGGGCGCTATTGTGGATGTTCCTGTGGGACCCGCTTTGCTGGGGCGCGTGGTTGATGCTTTGGGAAATCCTATCGATGGTAAGGGACCTATTAAGGCAACAGAGCGTCGTCGTGTTGATGTTAAGGCGCCTGGGATTATTCCACGTCAGTCTGTCCATGAACCAATGTCAACGGGATTAAAAGCAATTGATGCACTCATCCCCATTGGACGCGGACAGCGTGAATTGGTGATTGGTGATCGCCAGACAGGAAAAACAGCAATTTTGCTCGATACATTTTTAAACCAAAAACCTTTTCATGAAAAAGGGGCGGGACGAGAGCAAGACAAAGTTTATTGTATTTATGTGGCTATCGGTCAAAAACGTTCGACGGTGGCACAGTTCGTTAAAGTTTTAGAAGAACGTGGAGCACTGGAATATTCTATTATCGTAGCGGCAACCGCTTCTGATCCAGCGCCATTGCAATTTATTGCGCCTCTTGCCGGATGTGCTATGGGTGAATATTTCCGTGATAATGGGCAACATGCTTTGATCGGTTATGATGACTTATCAAAACAGGCGGTAGCTTATCGTCAAATGTCTCTTTTATTGCGTCGTCCTCCAGGTCGTGAGGCTTATCCGGGAGATGTTTTCTATCTTCATTCGCGTCTTTTAGAGCGCGCTGCGAAGTTGAATGCGGAAAATGGATCTGGGTCGTTGACAGCTTTGCCAGTTATTGAAACGCAAGCAAATGATGTTTCTGCCTATATTCCTACAAATGTGATTTCGATTACGGATGGGCAAATTTTTCTGGAAACTAATTTGTTTTATCAAGGAATTCGTCCTGCTGTAAATGTTGGTCTTTCTGTATCGCGTGTTGGTTCTGCTGCACAAATTAAAGCGATGAAGCAAGTTGCTGGCTCGATTAAGGGTGAATTGGCGCAATATCGTGAAATGGCAGCTTTTGCGCAGTTTGGTTCTGATTTGGATGCGTCAACCCAGCGTCTGTTGAATCGGGGTGCGCGCTTGACTGAGCTTTTAAAGCAACCGCAATTTTCTCCACTCAAAACAGAAGAACAGGTGGTGGTTATTTTCGCGGGTGTGAATGGCTATCTTGATTCTCTAGCGGTTTCTGATGTTGCGCGGTTTGAGCAGGGGCTTTTGGTGCTTTTGCGGAGTGATTATCAAGATCTCTTAAAGGCAATTGCTGAGCAAAAGCAGTTAACAGATGAGCTGAAAGATAAGTTGATGACGGTTCTTAACACTTATGCGAAAAATTTTTCATGATGAATTAATGGAATGCTTGAATGGCTTCACTAAAGGATCTTAGAGACCGTATCGCTTCGGTTAAAGCAACACAAAAGATCACCAAAGCTATGCAGATGGTTGCAGCAGCAAGGTTGCACCGTGCGCAAGAGGCGGCACAGTCTGCGCGTCCTTATGCGAAGAGGATGGCTGATATTTTGACCAGTGTTGCTGCTGATGTCGATGGTGTTGATGCGCCTGCTCTTATGCGTGGTACGGGGCGAGATGATGTGCATCTCTTGGTGGTGTGTACTGCTGAGCGCGGTTTGTGTGGTGCTTTTAATGTGCAAATCGCCCGTCGCGCACGTGAACAAATTAAAGCACTATTGGCAGCCGGTAAAATAGTGAAAATTATTACCGTGGGCAAAAAAGGTGCGGATATTTTATCGCGTGATTACAAAGGTTTGATGATTGATCACATCGATTTGCATGCTGTAAAACGAATTGGTTTTGCAGAGGCAGTAATGATTAGTCAACGGGTTGTCGATTTATTCAATGAAGGCGCTTTCGATGTTTGTACGCTGTTTTATTCTGAATTTGTTTCCGTAATTAATCAGCGTCCTACAGCTTTTGGCTTGATTCCAATGATTGCTCCAAAAACAGTTGTTGAGGCAATAGATGTTGTGGAGCAAACTGATCAGAGCAAAGATTCACAATCAATTGTTTATGAGTATGAACCTGATGCTGCTTCTCTTTTAGAGGCGCTTGTGCCACGCAATCTTTCGGTACAGATTTTTCGCGCTTTGTTGGAAAATGTTGCTGGTGAAATGGGCGCAAAGATGACAGCTATGGACAATGCATCGCGCAATGCAGGTGAAATGATTAATAAATTGACGGTGGCTTATAATCGTCAGCGTCAGGCACAGATTACGACAGAATTGATCGAAATTATTGCAGGCGCTGAAGCGCTTTAAATGGAAAAGGTAAGGATTGATGGTAAAAGTAGTAATCTCAAGCGAAGGAACAGAAAAAGGTAAAAAAAAGAAACCAGCTGCTCGTTCCAGCGTGAAAAAAGCCGCTTCGAAATCTCAAGCGGATGTAAAGAGTGCGTCTGCGCCTGCGCGTAGTGCCGCTAAAGATACACCTGTAAAAAAAGATATATCCGCAAAAAAAGAACAGCATGCAAAAGGCGCTGTTGGTGAGATCAAACAGGTTATTGGTGCTGTCGTTGATGTGCAATTTGAAGGCGCATTGCCAAATATTCTTAACGCTTTGGAAACAGAGAATTTAGGCAATCGCTTGGTTTTGGAAGTTGCGCAGCATTTGGGTGAAAATACCGTGCGTACGATTGCTATGGATACGACTGATGGTCTGATGCGGGGCCAAAAGGTTGTGGATACAGGCACACAAATTAGCGTTCCTGTAGGAGAAGCAACGTTGGGACGTATTATGAATGTGATTGGGGAACCGGTGGATAATGTGGGACCAATCGCTTCAACCAAAACACGTTCTATTCACCAAGAGGCACCTGAATATGTTGAACAATCGACTGTTTCGGAAATTCTTGTCACCGGTATTAAAGTCGTGGATTTGTTAGCTCCTTATTCTAAAGGGGGTAAAATTGGCTTGTTTGGTGGTGCTGGTGTTGGAAAAACCGTTCTCATTATGGAGCTTATAAACAATATTGCAAAGGCACATGGTGGCTATTCTGTATTTGCTGGTGTGGGAGAACGTACACGTGAAGGAAATGATCTTTATTATGAAATGATCGAAAGCCGCGTGAATGTGAATCCAAAAGAGAATAATGGTTCAACGGAAGGGTCAAAGTGTGCCCTTGTTTACGGGCAAATGAATGAGCCCCCAGGTGCGCGTGCGCGTGTGGCTCTTTCAGGATTGACAATTGCAGAAAGTTTCCGTGATGAAGGACAAGATGTTCTGTTCTTTGTGGATAATATTTTCCGTTTCACGCAAGCAGGAGCTGAGGTGTCTGCTCTTTTAGGGCGTATTCCTTCTGCTGTGGGGTATCAGCCAACTTTGGCAACAGATATGGGGGCTTTGCAAGAACGTATTACCAGTACAAAAACAGGCTCTATTACTTCCGTTCAGGCAATTTATGTTCCGGCAGATGACTTGACGGATCCGGCGCCGGCAGCGTCTTTTGCTCATTTGGATGCAACAACTGTTCTTTCGCGCTCTATTGCGGAAAAGGGGATTTATCCAGCGGTTGATCCGCTTGACTCTTTCTCGCGTATGTTGGATCCATTGATTGTGGGGGAAGAGCATTACACTGTTGCTTGTCAAGTGCAAACCATTTTACAACGTTATAGAGCGCTTCAGGATATTATTGCTATTCTTGGAATGGATGAACTTTCTGAAGATGACAAATTGCTGGTGGGGCGGGCGCGTAAAATTGAACGTTTCCTTTCGCAGCCTTTCCATGTTGCGGAAGCCTTTACTGGTTCTCCTGGAAAACTCGTTCCTTTGGAAGAGACAATCAAAGGCTTTAAGGGGCTTTGTGCTGGCGATTATGATGATTTGCCAGAAGCTGCTTTTTATATGGTTGGTTCGATTGATGAAGCACTTGAAAAAGGAAAGCGTCTCATGGCAGAGGCTTCTTAGTAAGAAGCTTCTTATTCAAGAAAAAACTGTCATGGGTATTTTTCGTTAAAAAGGACGAGTTGTTGAAGAAAACAGAGAGTTCTTATATCGGGTATTGTGGAGACTTTTGTGGAAAACAATAGAGAAGAGCATTTTTTATTTGAGCTTGTATCGCCTGAAAAAATTGTGTTTTCAGAGCAGGTCGTGTCTGTTGTTCTTCCTTCAGCTTCAGGTTCTTTAACAGTTATGGCGCATCATGCGCCATTGGTGGCAAGTATTGTGTTGGGCAGTGTTCGTGTTCGCACCTCTTTGGGTGAGCAATTATTTGCTGTTTGCGGAGGCGTTGCAAATATTACCTTTTCAGGCTGCTCTTTGTTGGTAGAGCACGTTGTGGCTGTAGAGCATCTTTCTTTTGATGTATTAGAGCAGCAGATTTTGCAGCTTCAAGCGACGTTAGAGGGGGGAGCAAGTGATGAGGACAATCATAAAATAGAGGCTTTTTTCCAGCAGTTGTCAGCTGATGGTGCTGTGTTGATAGAAGCGTAGCGAGTATACAGGAAAAGATGACATGAGCCGAAAAAAGAGTACGGTTGTGTCTGCTAAAAGGGGTGGAAAACCTTTTCCTCATCCTGGTCGTGTTTTTGCTGGACCTTTGCCAAAGTGCTTTGTTTATATTTTTGCTTCTCTTATTTTGCAATGGGCTTATGGTTTAGGGGCTAATATTGTTCAGTCTAACATTGTCCATCTTACGGGTGATTTTCATGCAACTTTGGCCGAGACGACATGGCTGGTAGCGGCCTATATGGCGCCAAATGTGAGTGTAGCGATTATGTTGATCAAAATCCGCTATCAATTTGGGCTGCGCGCTTTTGCTGAATTGTCAATTCTTGGCTTTGTTTTGGTTTGCGTGTTGCAGCTCTTTGTTACGGATTTGCGTTCTGCGTTGATTATTCGCTTTTTTGCTGGGATTGCTGCTGCTCCTTTGGCTTCACTTGCGCTGCTTTATATGATGGAGGCTTTTGCTCCAGCAAAGAAGTTTACTGTTGGTCTTAGTTTGAATTATATGAATGCGGCTTTAGCGGCACCTTTATCACGTTTGATTTCTCCTGATTTGCTGGAAAATGGTGGTTTTTCCAGTCTTTCCGCTCTGGAAATGGGGTTGGTTCTTATCAGCTTAGTTTGTATCTATACTTTGCCCCTAACGCCTGTTGTGCGTAGTAAGGTTATTCAAAAGTTAGATTGGATAAGCTATGGTTTGATTGCTCTTGGTCTTGGATTAAATGCTGTGATCATGTCTGTTGGCATATTGTATTGGTGGTATGAAGCACCATGGATTGGTTGGGGGCTCGCACTTGCTATTTTCTCGTTGGCTATTGCTATTATTATTGAGCTTAATAGAGAAAAACCGTTGATTGATCTCCGTTGGATTTTCAGTAAAGAAATGATCCAATCTGTTTTTATTTTATTGATCTTTCATGTTTTTTTATTGGAGCGGTCAAATTTGCCCGTAGGGTTTTTTAATCTTTTTGGTTTGCTCAATCGTGAGATGGCACCCATGTATCTTGCGGTGACATTAGGGGTTCTGTTAGGGGGGGCTGTTTGTGTCTTTTTTTTACGGGCGGGGCGTGAGGATTATTTTTATTTGTTGTCTTTGGGTTGTTTGGCGTTGGGAGCTTATTTAGATAGTCATGTAAACCATTTAACACGTCCACAAGATATGATGTTGAGCCAAGGGTTGGTGAGTTTTAGTTATGCACTTTTTTTGCCTCCTGCTCTTTTCAAAGGGTTTGTGATCGCTGGTGAGCGAGGACCGCGTTACGTTTTAAGTTTTATTGCTGTTTTTTTGTTAACGCAAGTGACAGGGGGATTGATGGGGTCGGCTTTTTTTGGCAGCCTTCAATTTTATTTTGCCCATAAGAACTTTGAGTCCTTAACACAAAATATTATTATTACTGATCCGCTTATTTCTGGTGAGATGCATACTTTATTTTCGCCTTCTTATGGTGTTTCTGTTCCCAATGGCTTGAGAAGTGAACAGGGTACTTCTATGTTGATAGAGAAATTTAAGTTAACAGCAAATATTTTTGCTTATGATGACGTTTTTCGGCTTTATTTTTATATTTCAATGGTTGTATTCGTTATTTTTCTTGCCACAATGATTGTTAAGTCATGCTCTTTGCGCGCATTAGAAAAGTAGAGTAATGTCATAGAAAGAGGGGTGCAAAAAAATGATAAAAACATTACGGTCAAAAGCTACGATTGTTGCATTCCTATCGGGTATTACAGGTGTTTTGCTGATTTTGTGGGCTTGGAGACTTCCTCCTTTTGTGAGTAATATTCAAATAACGGATAATGCTTCTATTAAGGGCAATGTTACTCTGGTTAGTTCACAGATCTCTGGGGTGATTGCACGGATTTATGTGCAAGATTATCAACGCGTTGAAAAGGGAATGCTGCTCTTTGAGCTCGATGATTCTCTTTTTCGCCAGCAGCTTGCACGGGCACAGGCTGTTCTCGATTCAAAAAAAGCAAAACTGGCAAGTATTGAATTACAAGCACAGCTTTTGCAGGGCGAAATTAATACAGCAGAGGTGGAATTGGCGCGTTCACGAGCATTTTCCAATGTTGTTCCAGATAGTAAAAAGTTAGGTTTTGGTGATGCGGCAAGTTCTGTTTCTCGTCCTCTTTCACAACTCTTGACAGCTCTCGAAACAAAACGCCAATTGCAAAAACAATTGGATCTTGAACGGCAAAGTTTACAGTCAGAAATTGCTGGAGCTAAGGTGAGTGTTGAGTTGGCAAAACTTAATCTCGATCATACAAAGATTTTATCTCCTCGAACAGGCTATATTGGATTAGTTGGAGCGCGGGTAGGGCAATATGTTATGCCGGGGACACAATTGGTCTCTGTTATTTCTGATGATATTTGGATTATTGCTAATTATAAGGAAACGCAACTTTCTCAGATGCGTGTGGGACAACCGGTTGTTTTTTCTGTTGATGCATTGAACAACAAAAAGTTAACAGGGCGTGTGGTTCGTTTTGCTCCTGCTACAGGCTCAGAGTTTTCATTGTTAAAGACGGATACGGCAATTGGTAATTTTATCAAAATTGCGCAACGTATTTCAGTACGGATTGCTTTAGATCCTGGGCAGGAAGGGATTGAAAAACTCATTCCTGGCATGTCCGTGGTTACTTATGTAGATACTTCGCAGCGAGTCGATTCTGGAGGATAAAATTTTGGGTTTTTTCAGTTTAATTTTTGCGTCATTTACTTATAGCAAGTGGTTGTTTACGTTAGAAGATTTCGTTTGGTTTGCTATACTACATCTTTTAAAGCTCTTAAGCTTCTTATACTTCTATACTATGGTGTAAAATAATGTTCCTTAGGATATTAAAGCGCATGCATCTTTACTCACTTCCATTTATTTTGAAATAACTCAGTAGGGGGGGATGGAGTATTGGAAGATTTGCCTGTCGTTTCTAGCAATATCATCTTTTGAGGTGTGGAAAGGAGGTTTTTCTTTTTATCTGAGTGTACTCTTTGTGTGATATTTGCAATGATGTGAGGCAGATCGTTGAAAAATCTATCTCTGATAAATGTGTTGTTATTATCAATGTGTATTGTGTGTATAATAATGATGCTAAGTTTGAAAACTGTCGCAATAATCAAGCTAAAAAACGCTTGTACATAATATTGTACTCCATGGGGACACACTATAGAGCGTATAAAATGTAGTTACCAGAGCAGATATAGCCGATGAAAGATGTGTAATGGTGTTATCTATTTGTCATTGTAAGGGACTAAATCGTTATCTATTTAGGTCAATATGCTTTCGTTTTCTGTTGCCATTTAAATACCATGATATTCATTGTGTGTTTTGATAATTTCTTGAAGAGTTCTTAAAGAACCATTTCTTTCAGTTTTATGCAGTTTGAGCACAATTTTTAAATTGTGCTCTGTTATAATTTTTATAATCAATTCTGATCAATCAGGCTAAAGACAATGCTGCCATGAATGTTTTTCTGATTTCGTCGTTTTCTTTTTGTTTTTCAGTTCCAAATATTTTACGAATATTCTCTTCTTGTATTTGCTGTAATTCTTAAAGTTTAGCTCCTCTTCTAGCTTCACTTTAGGTTTTCCGTTTTTCATCTCCAGCTTCCCATTTCATATTCGGCTTTTTTCTAACGTTCTATGGCAAATTCGTGATCAGCTATTCGTACGTTTTCACATTTTTTTGAAGTTTCTGATCATCCACATCTCATAGCCCATTCTTCGAATTATTTTTTATCTTTTTAAATTCTGCTACGCTGTAGGTTTTTTCGTAACCAGTAGAGACAAGAGCCGTGCAGAGTAGCCGTGTTGTGGTAATGACTTTGTTCATGATTTTGCTTCTTTTTTTCAGTTTAATGACTACAGAGTGGTGGGGTATAATCTTTGTGTCGTTTTCTAAATTCTTTCGCTTCACATTCTTCTTTTCCTTGTTGGGTTATTGCCGAGGCTTTCATTTGTATAACTCGTCTTCGTGAATTTGTAGGGCTGCGTAGTGCGTTTGAATGGGCTGAATTTGATCAGTATCTTTAAGACTTTTAAGTTGATCAATGAGCTGTTTTATAGTTTTTTGTTTTTCACACGCTTTTTGGTAAATAGCTTGTTCTATATTGTGTTTTGGCTTTTTGTTCATCAAAAATATCAATTGCTGCTTTTGATTTTGCGTTTTTTAATGGCTCTTTAGTATAAGAATTTTTCTTTCCTCTTTTCAGTATTTTTGCTGCTGCTGATACCTGTCAATGTTTGAAAGTGACTAAAATTAGAACGATGGAGGCCATGACTCTTTTGCTTTTTGAATGTTCTTTGAAGAGCTGCGGATGTTTTATTTAAGAAACCATGTCGTTTTTTTATTTCAGAGAGTGGATTTTTAAAATGTGCAAGCTGTTATTTTTATTGTTTAATTTGTTCTATATTTCGGCAAAATGAGTTGGAAAAAAATAGAAAAATTATTGCAAATGCGCTCGTGTGAAATTCAAAGGAAAATGCAATGATTGTTGTTGAGAAACATTTCTTTTGTCTAAAGGCATTTTTTATAAAAAGTACCTGGTAGTGAAAAGAGTGTGGGTTTTCAATATCAAAATATCCTCCCCTTTCCCCAACTAAAATGACAATCTGGGGCGTATAGAGTAAAAGTGTAAGCTTTTCCAGTATTAATTCTTTATTTTTAGTCTATATACACAATGAAGTTTTGGGAAGGCTGGGAAATTGGGGGAAGTGTTGGATTGAATATTTGAGTTGTTATCTTATTGTTCCGTGAATATCTCTATTTGAGATGTGGTATCAGGCGTCTTTTTGATGCGTTAAGTGTATGTGTGGGGAGCACATTCGTTGTAGGGCTTGTTTGTTGCCTTTAGAAATGTTTTCCTTTGAGGGGTGGTGATGTGAATCGCATGTGTGGACAGGTTTCCGATAGACAAAAGCTGGATTATAGTCTGGTCGGATGGGAAATTTATCCTTTTGGGAGAGGGCGTAAAGTTAGGAGAAAGACGTAAAGTTGATATTTTGTAAACCATAAAATGCCCGTTTTGAGGCGGGCATTAAAAGGGAAGGTTATTGGTTGTGTTATTAATTTTTACGGATCAGTAAGAAGCTTACTAAAACGACTCCTGCTGCTAATGCGAGGGTTTTTTTAGGATTTTCTTTCGCTTTTTTCTTTAATTCTGTAGCATGTTCGTTGAGGTGATAAAGTGCGTGACGGCCTTTTTGTTTCCATGTGTTAAACAGCTCAGAAATGTTTTCAAAGCTATCATTTTGAAAACTCCAATGATTTACGGGGACCAGCTCTCTTTTTAATTGTGCTATACGTTTTTTAATTTTAGCATTTTTTCTATGGGGTGAAAATAGACACATTTATTGACTCCTTCATGTGTTAAATTGTTGCGTGACAGTTGGAATTGTGTTTGGGGTTTTGCTATAACGGCTTGAAAATTGAAAGGTTGCATTGATAATACCGCGCGTGGGTGAGATGAGAATTAAGAGTTTGAGTTTAATGAGGCATTTTTTAATGTGTCCGAGTTCATTTCGTGATGGTGTTTGTTAAGGATGTAAGGTAAAATTTTTTACAAAATGGTGTAAGATTCATTCATAAAGATGGTGGGCGATGTCTTCATTTTTTTGTTTGTTTAAAGTGTTGGGATAGCTTTTGGCACTTGAAATAGTTTATAAGGAGTTTTTATCTACATATTCTCTTGTGGCTGTAGGGAGTGGTATTGATTGATTCAATTAAGAAGATTTAAAATGAGGAAATCTTACGATATTTGGGTTTGCCATTCAAATTTGTAAAAAATTGATTATTATAAATCAATATGTTGGATTAATTTGGCGATGTCTTTCATGCATTTTAAAAATTGCGCTTTGATAGGCGTTATCTGTTGTATTGTAAAACACTGTTTTGTGATGACGTTGATGTAAGGTATCGGCATGCAACTTAAAAATACAGTATTGTCTCTGTTTGGTTTCAGTTTCTTTTTGAATCAACCAAGTGTAGAAGTATAAACTTGAACAGAAGTAGTAGAACTTATCCGGTGCGTCTATAGAATGAATCCACCTATGAATTGTATTGCATCAGTGTTAGTAGGTAGAACCTTTTGAGAGCAATCTGTTAAGATTGGTGGGCGGTGTAATTTTCGACCTTTGAAGCGCGGAGGAAGTCAATGTAAGTAATAATTGATAGCGCAGGTTTTAAAAATTTGAGGACTTGATGAGTACGACCTATTTTTTATCTAAACCACTTGAGCGTCGTCGATCTGTTGGTGTTGCTGTTGGTGATGTGATCATTGGGGGGCAGAGCCCGATAGTTGTACAGTCAATGACCAATACAGATACCGCTGATGTTGATGCAACTGTTGCTCAAGTGGCTGCTCTTTGGCAAGCTGGTTCACAATTGGTTCGAATTACTGTTGATCGCGATGAAGCGGCGGCTGCTGTACCAAAAATACGGGAGCGATTGGAGAGGTTAGGATTTTTTGTACCATTGGTTGGGGATTTTCATTATATTGGTCATAAGCTTTTATCTGAGCATCCTGCGTGTGCTGAGGCGCTTGCAAAATATCGCATCAATCCTGGAAATGTTGGTTTTGGCGCAAAAAAAGATCGTCAATTTGCAGAAATTATTGAGATTGCTTGTCGGTATCATAAACCTATTCGCATTGGCGTGAATTGGGGCTCTCTTGATAATGCATTGTTAACACGGCTTATGGATGAAAATGCACAGCAAGAAAATCCTTTATCGGTTGCTGAAGTGATGCGGGAAACTGTTGTGCAGTCGGCTTTGCTTTCGGCCGCTTTAGCAGAAGAGTTAGGGTTGGGACGTGATAAAATTATTCTTTCTGCTAAAGTAAGTGATGTCCAAGATCTTATTGCTGTTTATACCACCTTGGCGGCACGTTGTGATTATGCTCTTCATTTGGGATTAACGGAAGCTGGGATGGGAACAAAGGGCGTTGTTGCTTCTTCGGTGGCTTTGGGTATTTTATTACAGCAAGGGATTGGCGATACGATACGAATTTCCTTAACACCAAAACCTGGTGGTGATCGGACACGAGAAGTAAAGGTGGGGCAAGAACTTTTGCAAGTGATGGGGTTTCGCCAATTTTTGCCTGTTGTTGCGGCTTGTCCTGGTTGTGGGCGCACAACCTCAACGGTCTTTCAACAATTGGCGCAAAAAATTGAAGCAGATTTATACAAAAATATGCCTGTTTGGCGTGAAAAATACCCTGGCGTTGAAAGCTTGAAGGTTGCTGTGATGGGATGTATCGTCAATGGACCGGGGGAGTCAAAGCATGCCGATATTGGAATTTCTTTGCCTGGAATGGGGGAAAGTCCTGCGGCACCTGTTTTCATTGAGGGACAAAAGGTAAAAACTTTGCGGGGTGATCACATTGCTGAAGAATTTGAAGCACTTTTGAGTGATTATATTCATACACGCTTTGGGCAAGGTTGAGGTAAAAATCGCATAAGGCTGAAGTAAAAAGGGTGTGTCGTTTTTTTTAAAACAAGCTGTCTTCAATGTGAAGAGGGTGCTGTTGTATGCTGCTTTAGCTATGGTCAATACTGTTGTTGGTTGCTTATTATTTTAGGTAAAACCAGATGATATGCCTGTTTTAGAATGAGAAGCTTATGAAGGATATTAATGAGTTTGAGTGTGTTAAGACTATTAAGCAAAACGATATGAATACTTTAAATAGATCCGTAAATGTTGTTGCTGGTTTTTTGGCTGCTCTTGAGACAGTAAAATATTTAACGGATTCTTCAAATATCAAATTATAGAAAGAACATTGTTTATTGATTTTTCAGGCTTTTTCCCAGTATTTTTTGGGGTATCAAATTGATAGGATTGGAGATCTTTATAGCGGTTATAGCCCTATTTGTCGTAAAATGTAAGCTTTTATATTGATATAAAATGATGTATACGGGGACCTTTTTTTGGCGTTATTGGGGGAATGCATGACAAGTATATTAGCATTCGGGTTTTTATTTAATGGTATAAGGATTTTAACAGGCGCCTTTATTGTTTTTTATATGCTTGAAAAAGGCTTAACGCTTATTGATATAGGTGTCATTAAGTCGTTTCAGGCTTTTATTATGATGGTTACCGATATTCCTCTGGGATATTTTGCTGATCGAAAAAGTTATAAAATATCGATCGTTTTGGCAGCTGCTTTTGCTGCTACATGGCTCTTTCTCATGGGGTTTTCTACAAGCTTTTATGGTTTTCTTTTGGCAGAAACTTTTAATGCCTTATCGCTGACATTAATTGCTGGGGCTTATAATGCTTTACTTGTTCAATATGCAAAAGCAAAAGTGACATCGACTAAAAAAGTGCTGGGAGCGAGCTCTCAATATAATTACATCGGCATGTTTATATTTAGTTTAATCGGGGCATATTTTGCTGATTATTCTAGCCAATATATATGGTATATCGCGGCGTTTTTAATGTTGATGACAACACTATTTGGTTTGTTTTTTCTTGATAACTTGAAGGGGGAGAAAAAACCAAATAAAGCGAATTCTCTCATTTGTGAAGCTAAGGAGATGTTGTCTATTTTTATTAAAGTTCCTTATATCTCTTTATGCTTTTATTTTTCATTGATTTTTTTCAATATATTCTCGCAATATTGGCAGTGGATATTTAAAGATCATAATATTATTGTCACTTATTTTGATCTTGGTGTGACATTTTCACTGATATTGTTCTCTCAGCTCTTGGCTAGTTTTCTCTTTACAAAACTAAGTGAAAGAGTGAATTTTATTTTACTGTTGTTTCTTTCGGTTTTACTGATTTCTACAGTCGCTTTCTTTGAACCAAGAAAAGAAATGGCGGTCATTTTAGTCTGTATGATTTTTTATCTCATTAAGTATACATATCTTCGTGTAGAAGTTGTTTTGCATGATAGTATTAGTGATCATTTCAGGGCTACATATGAATCTTTTTTGTCAACCGTTGGGAGATTTAGCTTATTGGTATTTTTTTATATGAGTGCGTATATGGTCAATATATTTGGCTTTTTCTCACTCGTTTATATTTTTGCTATTTATTTATTGATTTACTTGTTGGCGGTATTTTTTTTAGAAGGAACTCTCAAAAAAGCTCTGTGAGAATATTTACTTATCATTATCACGCATGTCTCATCGGGCATTATAGTGGATCAAGGCTTTGATTTATAAGTCTTATCATTGTTTTCATGTTGAATGAGAAAGCTGAATATTGTCCGTTCTTCTTATTGCAAATCTATGTATATTAATCAAAATCATGTTTCTTGTACATTATAAGTGGGCTTGGCATAATAATCGTTAAAAAGGAAATAAAAATGCTGCTCATGAATATTGCACAAAGAGTTGCTGATAAGATTGGACGCTGATAAAGAACATGATTGTGCCGGATTATACACTTATTAAGGAATGGTGATGGAGCAGTTTTCCCATTTTCATTGGTTCCTTGCTGGTAACACTTTATCTCATTGAGCTAATTTAAACAGTCGGACAATTTATAGCCTGTTCAAATAGGCTTTCCTCATGACGGATTTTATTGTTGATATATTTAACGCGTTTTATTGCTGTTTTCTTTAAAATATCAATCATCTTGTTGAGATAATTTTTTTACGTTGTTCATTCTCATTATGGCTCGTTTTTGAGTATTTTCTCTTTGATTGTGGCGTTAGCTCTGTATTTTCTGATGTTAGAAAATTTCTGATCCAGATAATAAACTTTATCTATGGAAACTTTGAATGACATCCCCCTCTTTGAGAGGGAATAAAACCAAGTACAGAAATATTGTTGAGTACAATTTGCTACAAATAAGCCACAAGAAAACAGCATATATTGATATATTTGATAGGAATCTGTTAAGCCGTACAAATTATGGTCATTAAAAGGTAAAGCGATGAAATCGTTATCCATAACGCGTGTTGTAACATTTATAACTCTTTTTTCTGTATTTGTATTGGTGGGATGTACGCGCGTGGATAGTCTAGAACAGTACGATAGACTTTACGAAAAATATATCAGTGAAAATTACGGCGCTTTTGAACATTTTCAAAAGCATGAACAAGCAAAAAAATTTGTATACAGCCATGGCTATCAGAATATCGTACCAAAGTTTGACATTATACGGCATCGTCACATACTGATTGTTTTATGTGGACGTTTTGTTAATTTATTACGCGGTGATTATAATGAGGAGATGTCATGGGCAATGCTACCCAATGTCATAAGCAGTTTGCGTAATGACTATAATTGGAGAGAAAGCGATTTTATTTGGGCTTATAATATGTCTATGAATGCTACCGACCCCATGATTGATTATGCGAAAAAATTTCTTAATTCTTCAAGTGAAAATGGCATGAGTTTCAAAACACAAATTATTGACCTTGTGTCTAGTATGAGAGCTGGTCATGATGACAATACTAAACAAATAGCGCGTTTTTGTATAGAGCTAAACACGATATATGACATGATGAAACCAAGAAGAATTTACAAATGACATTGAATGGGTAGTGAGAAAAATTCTCTCGAAGGATATTCAATGGCTATAATAGTCTTAATAATCGCGGCATTTTCTTATCCATGTTGCATGTTTGTTCATTATGGCTTCAAAAGATGGATATATTTTCCAGCTTTTACAACAGGCATAGGTTCACTTACAATGATGCTTTTCATCTTAATAAGAAAATTGCACTTAAAGGAGGAAATTTGCACTTGGATTGAAAAAACTACTTATCACAAATTAGATTGCGCTATTATATATAATAATAAGGACTTTTTTTATCTTTCTGTTGCAATGATCATTCTCTGTTTAATCTTATCAATTCTCTTTTTATGTGATGAATTGAATAAACGAGATAAAGAGCGTGATGAATTAAAGTTGTACAGTGATCAAGATTATTATTCAATTGAAGTTATTACACAATTTTGTAAATAAAAATGTTTCTGCTTTTGAAGGAGCATGCCGACACAATCATTCACTTTTCTCGCCCCTAATGTTGCGGACAGCCCTTGGCTTTTAAGACGGTTCATAAGAGGCATTTTTTTAGTCTTTTCTTTGATGTTTTGCCCCACACGGCTTTTCCCGCTTGTGACGTGCAAGCAAGTGATTTTGATTGATTTAACATACACAGATTTGAAATGAGAGAATCTTATGATATTCAGGGTTCTTATTCAAGTTGAACAACCACGAATTATCATTATAAATCAATGTGTTATATCTTTCTTGCTAAGAAAAGAGAGATTGGTAATAATACTGCTTTGGTCTTTCGTTCTATTGAAATTGATGACTTTATTTATCCTGTTATGCTATAACATACTGTCATTTGAGGGGTGGCGAAGGTAGCCTGTTTGATACATTAAGTATTTTAAGAAGTGCATGGTGAATATTCTTAAGTCTGTTTATCGCGTCTTTAGTTTAAGTGAATCGCATGCGTGGAAAGCGAGAGAAACCTATTCGGTAAGAAACTAGACTGTTTACAGAGTAGATTAGGTTAAAAGACTTTGTTCTTTGAGGGTGGTATAAAAATCAAAATAGCCATTATGTTCATTTTTTTCTGATATTTTAATACGAGCTTCAAAAAAATGATGCTTAAACTAAACAACGAGCACTTTTGTAAAAGTGTTTTTAGAGAGCAAGCAATACACGAGTGAATTTACAGAATGTAACCATATTTGATCTTTTACAACAAGATAGCGTGGAAAGGCATAAAAATTACGACTCTCTACTGAGGGCATCGTACTTCTTTTATTGTTTTTTTCGGGTTTATAAAATGCCTTGTTTGATACTTATTCTGTTTATTTTTTGCCTTATCGTTAGAAGATTAAAGACATAAAGGAGAAAACGAGTTTTCCTCTTTCCGGTTGTTTTTTATTCGGCTTTAAAGCACCCACCACCCACTGTAATATCTTTTAAAACATGGTGATTACGCATTGTTTCACATTTTGTTTCTTTCAGTCTTTAATGGAAGGCATTTTTTATGCAAAATAGGATACCAAAAATGCATTTGTGTTATAAATTCACGCGGCTTGTTTTAATGAAATTCCTTTTAAGATTTGTCGCACCCATTTCATGATAAGGACTATAATGGAGATTAATGGTAACGTTTCTTTGAAAAGTCTATTATGCATTCAATAAATATGATGGTGTACACTATGTACAATAGGGCGGATGAAGTTTAATTTTGGCGTATTGCACTAAAGTGTGCTGCTTGTTGGAGGGGGAGTGCTTTAGCGCCAAAAGGATGTAAGAATGCTTCTGCTTTACTGATGAGTGTATCTCGCTTTTTTTGGGTTTCTTTAATGCCGTAAAGATGAACAAAAGTGGCTTTTTGTGCCGTTTCATCTTTCCCAGCCGTTTTTCCTAGGGTTTGCGTGTTGGCGGTGACATCAAGAAGGTCATCGGTTAATTGAAAGGCTAAACCAAGATAGGTACCAAAATCAGTAAGCTTTTCAGTTAATTCTTTAGATGCATTGCCAATGATGGCACCTGCTTGGCAAGCAAAGCTTATCAGGGCTGCTGTTTTCATGTGTTGTAGAGTGATGATGTCAGTACTTTCTTGCGGTCTTTTTTCAGCTTCAAGGTCCAGCATTTGTCCACCTAACATACCGCCAAGCCCTGCCGATTGTGCAAGAGACGTGATCAGCTTGATTCTAATATCTGTAGATAAAATACTAGCTTTATGAGCAATAATTTCAAAGGCAAATGTTAAGAGGGCATTGCCTGCTAGAATTGCTGTTGCTTCATCAAATGCTACATGGACAGTGGGTTTTCCACGCCGGAGTATATCGTTATCCATAGTGGGAAGATCATCATGAATGAGCGAATAACAATGGATACATTCTAAGGCACATGCAACATCAAGAGAATGTTCTACAGGGACATCAAAAAGTGCAGCACTTTGAATTACAAGAAAAGGACGCAAGCGTTTTCCACCGTTCAGCACACCATAGCGCATGGCTTTGATTAAGTTTTTAGGGCGTGAAATTTCACCATTTTGGATTTGATCACTTAACAGGGTATCAAGCCGCTTTTCAACGGTGTCTCTATGTTTTGCAAGAAGGGTGGTAAATTCGTGCATTCTTGCTTCCTTTAGTTTTTACAAAAATGAAATTATGAAGTTTAAAGAGAAAGGTTGTCGCTTTTTCTTGTTTTCATAAATTGGCGTCGTTTTTTATTAAAAATCAACTTCTCTTTTTATCCGTATCTCTACTGTATGCGCAAATCCCTTTTTAAACCAAATAAAAATTGAATGAAGGTCTTATAAAAAAGCTTTCATTGGTGTATAAAATTCTCAAATTTTGCAGTGTTTTTGATATTCATTTGATTATTGTGACACCATTTTTGATAACAAGAAGGTCATTTTTAGTAAGAGGAGGATCATTTTGACATTGCCTCTTCTTTTTTATCAGTGTATAATATCTTAAAATTTTATGGTGTTTTTAAATGAAGCATTGTCATTTTTGACATTGCTTTTTCTGTTTTAATGGATTTGGAGTGTCTTTTTATGGCTGTACCTAAACGAAAAACCTCTCCAGCGAAGAGGGGCATGCGCCGTTCGGCTGATGCTCTGAAGGCGCCGACTTATATCGAAGATAAAAATTCTGGTGAATTACGTCGTCCTCATCACATTGATTTGAAAACGGGAATGTATCGTGGGCGTTCCGTTTTAGTGGTTAAAGACTGAGCGTTTTCTTTCTTTTCCAGAGGTCAACTTCTTTTATTTCATCGATCAATGCACGCTTGGGGCGTGCATTTTCGCTTTAAGATGAATGTTGAGGTTCCCTTGCATCGTCTTCTATCGATGTGGAACAGGGAATGTATCGTGGACGTTCTGTTTTAGTGGTTAAAACTTTAGCGTTTTCTTTCTTTTCCAGAGGTCAACTTCTTTTATTTCATCGATCAATGCACGCTTGGGGCGTGCATTTTCGCTTTAAGATGAATGTTGAGGTTCCCTTGCATCGTCTTCTATCGATGTGGAACAGGGAATGTATCGTGGACGTTCTGTTTTAGTGGTTAAAACTTTAGCGTTTTCTTTCTTTTCCAGAGATCAACTTCTTTTATTTCATTAGTGAATGCATTGGGTAAGATGCGTTTTTCACTTTTTCTTGAGAACATGTGTGGGATAAAGTTTTGCTGTAAAGAAATGATTCTATTGTGGGAGATGATTTTCTTGTTTTCTTGAGAGGCTATAAAGGGCTACTTGTATCAGTGTCTTTTATGATGACTTCGTTAAGAGCTTGGGTATTGATATAAGTTAGCTTAGTAATAGAATCATTTTGTATCGCACTTAATCTTTATTGACTGTAGAGAGAATCCTATTAGACCGTAAAATATTATCGTTTAAGGCGGTTGATCCATGTAAGGCTTTAAGCATATCGGTGTTTTTTATGAGAATATTTAAGGCAATGGTTTGTCTATAGGCTTATATTGTGACATGTGATTCTCCTTAAAAAAATAGAGATCGACATCACATTGATTTATAAAGATCATTTGTTGTTTTGCGCCTTGAATGGAAGGTCTATCGTAGGATTTTCTCATTTCAAATTTCTCTCATGTTGAATCAATGACAATCACTTGCTTTTCGGTCACACGTGGGGATGGTATGTGAGTAAAAACTCTATAAAAAAGGAAAAAATGTCTATAATGAATACTTTCAAATGTAAGAATTGCTGTAACATTGGGGTTAAGTGTATGCTGATGCCAGCGTGCTTTCTTATGAGCAGAAAAGAGAAAACCGTTACAAGACAGAAGGTGTACACATTCAATGATCTTTAGTGCTTTTTATGATAAAGGTGCATGAGACTTTTCTATGAATATCACGCTGTCTTTTCATGTTTTTGAACTAAGAATTGTCTATATATTTTTCTTATTTTTGTGAATATAAGGGATTTGTTGCGAACAGCTTGTAACAATAAGTAAACTTAAAACCAAATATGTTATGTGTGGGAGTGAGCAAAGTATTTTATCAAAGCCGGTACGACTCTCCAGTTCATAGCTGGTTTATGAATGATTTTATGGTGGTGCTTACCTAAGTTTATGATTTTTTTTGTTATCTGTTCATTACTAGACAACACATTGATTTATATATAATTCACTGTTTTCATATTGAATTAGAACCCCGAATAACGTAGGATTCTCTCATTTCAAATCTCTCTATCTAAAATTAATCAACACCACTCGTTTGCACGTCACAAGTGGGATGAGTGTGTGGATAAAATTTGTATAAGAAAGAACTAAAAATGGTTCTTATGAATTGTCTCAAGAGCCAAGGGTTGTCGCAACATTGGGGGC
Source organism: Bartonella sp. TT110JLCBS (assembly GCF_042193405.1). NCBI lineage: Bacteria > Pseudomonadati > Pseudomonadota > Alphaproteobacteria > Hyphomicrobiales > Bartonellaceae > Bartonella > Bartonella sp. TT110JLCBS. The sequence goes on along the minus strand of NZ_JBHILT010000003.1, from coordinate 126,122 downwards.
TAGCAAATATAACGATGGTGCCGGCTTGCTTCTTCATCAGCGTAAAAATGGGGGTGCTTAATGGACTTAACGTTATACCATTCCGGGGGCTGCGAAATGGGCTTGGGTGCCTTGAGAGATGTTTCTTTAAAACAAACCCCGTGAATTGGCAACTGGGTGGTGGGCTGTTTTACGTGAGGGGCGTGACCCCATTAAAGAACGTGAGAAACAAAAGCGTGAGGCAATGCGCAATCTCCATTATTTAAAAAATATTGCTTTAGATGCTTTTGAAAGCCGTAAAGCTGAATTAAAAAGAGATGGTAAAGCTTGTGATTGGTTTTCACCCTTACGCCTTTATATTCTCCCTAAATTAGGCTGTCTGCCTGTTTCAGAGATTACGCAAATTGAGATACGCAATACCCGTGCTCCCATTTGGCATGCAAAAGCTGCAACAGCTCAGACAGCACTGAAGCGTCTTAATCTTTGTCTCAAACATATGGCTGCATTAGGATTAGATGTTGATTTACAAGCAACGATAAAAGCATGCGCGCTCTTAAGGTAAGCAACGTCATAAAACCACTCATAGACCAGCTATGGATTGGAAAGATGTCCCTGCTTTTTATCAGTTACTCTGTAAAACACAAAACATAACACAACTGGCTTTGCGTTTGCTTATCCTGACAGGCGTTCGTACTAATCCTTTGCGTCATATTCGTGAAGATCAGATTGAAGATGATATATGGACAATTCCTGCTGAGAATATTCAATCTTTAGCGGTTTGTTTGAAACAGAGATTGAGACTTTTAAGAGTTCTATGAATCATTCTAGATTTTATGTGTCCGATTAGAGTAAGAATATTGCGTATATCTCGTAATCTCTGAAATGAGAAATCTCATTTGGGAAAAATATGAAATTGAAAGGGCAATGCTAACGTTCATTTTTATTGTTATTTTTTAAGTTAGCTTTACTGCTTTCAAAAGTATTTGGCATGCCTTTTACAGAATGGAGATGATGGTTTTAGTTCATGCTTTTTTTATCGCGTTCTTTAATGGGGGAATGCTTCTCATGCAAAATAGAGCGCCCACGACAAAATATGCTTATGTTGTACCGTCACGCGTTTTTTTAAAAGGAATATTTTTCAATATTTGTGGCATCCATTTTATGACGGTATTTTTGAATGTTACGATGGTTTTGTAGAAGGGTAAATGGTAAAGTCTCGGGTGTAGTGTATAAACGGCACTATGATCTTTACGCTTAATGAAAAAGCAAGCCAGCAGCCTTACACATTTTGCCAGATTCCAATGTTGGTATATCCTTTGGTGCTTGAGATGGTTCTACTAGCTCTTTTTGTACAGTTTTTACCCACAGATCAGCTCCGCTTGTGATTGACAAACAAGTAATTTGATTAATTTCAACATGAGAGCAATTTGAAATGAGAAATCTTACCATATTCAAGATTCTAATTTAATATGAATATGCTAGATTATGATGATTAATCAGTTTGTTATTTATGAAGAAAGAAAATGAGGAGGAGGAATTTGTCGAAAAGTTAGATTGTTTATAGATTGGCGTTGGTTAAGAAATTTTGTCCTTAAGGGCAGAGAGGATGTTAAAAAATAAAACCAGCAAAAAGCTGGTTTTACCGAAATATTATTATGATGATGAAAGAGTGTATTATGCAGCGTAGACAGCTTTGCTGTTTTCATCTGTTTCTTCTCTCTCAGTTTTAAACTCGCGTTCCGGCTTGTTGGAGAGATGCATCTCTATGAGATTGATAGCTTCTGTTTCAGAAAGACTATTAATAACTGCAATTTCGCGGGCCATTCTTTCAAGAGCAGCTGTATAAAGTTGGCGCTCAGAGTAAGATTGTTCAGGTTGTAGATTAGAGCGGAAAAGATCACGGACCACTTCGGCGATACAAATAAGATCTCCTGAGTTGATTTTAGCATCATATTCTTGTGCACGACGTGACCACATGGTCCGTTTAACGCGTGCTTTTCCGCGTAAAACTTTTAAGGCACGTTCGACAGAGTCACTAGCAGATAATTTACGCATTCCAACGGAAAGGGCTTTTGCAATGGGGACTTTGACATCCATCTTATCTTTTGCGAAATGAATGACAAAAAGTTTTAATTTATGTCCTGCAACCTCTTGATCTTCAATCGCTATAATTTGTCCTACTCCATGCGTAGGGTAGACGATATATTCAGAGGTTGCGAATTCTTTGGTCTTGGAAGACGTTCCATGTTGGGATGCCATATTTTAGTTTACTCCCTTATGATCAACAAATGTATCGGAAAACAGGTTATAAACCTGAGGGTTGAGTTTTCTTTAACCAAGTATATTGTACCAATTAAGTGAGCATAAAAGTCGAGTACTTTTAAATCCAAAAAAAAATACATCGCTTTACTATAACAAGCAAAGAAAAATACTTAGAAAGATGATCATGTTAAAATAACACTAACATCAAACTTCCAAAGAATCAATCATTTCGCTTAAGGATTTTTTATTTTTACAAGAGAAGTCTTTCAATCGTTGAAGGAGGAGGGTGGGCACTGTATCATTACTCTTCGCCACTTCCTGGATTTTCTGAAAAATACTTTTCTAATTTATTTGGAATGCCATCCATTTCTTCTGCTTGAGGAAGAGGATCTTTTCGAGTGGTTAGATTAGGCCATTTGTTTGCATAATGAAGATTAAGTTCTAACCACTTTTCTAATCCTGGTTCTGTATCAGGTAAAATCGCCTCTGCTGGGCATTCTGGCACACAAACACCACAATCGATGCATTCATCGGGGTGAATAACAAGCATATTTTCCCCTTCATAAAAACAATCAACTGGGCAGACTTCAACGCAATCCGTATATTTGCAGTGAATGCAGTTGTCGGTTACTACGTGGGTCAAGATCAAACTCCATTTGTTACTTTAATTCTCTTTAGAGGAAAGTGGGTGCGTGTTTTTATGATTGGTGAGTTGATCGCGTAGTACAGCTAGTTTCGCAAAAGGTGAATCAGGATTAAGGCGCTTTTCTTTTTGAAAAGGCTTATGATTTGCATGTTTTCCTTGGGATTTGTGGAACTTATGAGAGCGTTTTGCTTGTGATAGTGCTTCTTGAGGGGAATTTTCATTTGTGTGTTCCGCTTTTTTTACAGCGTTCTTCGATTTATTTTGCCACTTATTTCCTAATTTATCACGTTTTTTTTGTGCTTGGTGGTGAAATTGGTGCCTATAATGCCATAATAAAATAACTTTATCTTCTTCTGTAGAGCGAGGGGATTTGGCAAAATTCCCAACAGGTTCAGCTGCTGGTAAACGATTGGTTTTATGGAGATGTTTTTCAATACCAGAGGATAAAGTGTTTGGGTATGAGGTAGTTTTTTCTTCTCGTGTTGTTTCTAAATCGCTTATTGTTTGCCATTGACTTCCAACGCATTCTGCTGCAGGAACATCTTGCATTGCCCCATTGACAGGGGAAGAGGCTTGGTGTGCAAAGAGATTTTGTTCAAAAACACTATTGCTTATGCTGTACGATTGATAACCAAGTCCTTTGAGGATTTCTTCCATATCGTTTCCATTGGCCCCAAGAATGGACATCATGGCTGGTGTAACAAAAAAACTTTTGCCATCATAGGCTCCATCGGGTCTGGGATCACTTCCTTGTTTCCAATGAAGTGCGGGGCGGATGAGATTGGCAAGACGTTCTAAAATATCAATCCGTACAGCACGTTGTCCTAAGATTCGGTAGCCGGCTAATTGATAAAATTGGCGGTTATAGGTAGGGTCAACAATCAAAGAGGTTCGACCAGCAGATAATGCTGAAAAAATTTCACCAAAACCAGTTTGATCTTGTCCCGCATTTTGAAGAGTCCACAGGAGAGTAATGGCTTGAACTGGAGCTGGTTTAAGCATTCCGGCAACATAGATGTGAAAAGCGCCAAAACGCACACCTAGACGCCGAAGCACGGCACGCGATTCTTGCGCAAGACCTTTGACAATGTCTAAGACTTCGCGGCGGGGTAAAATCCCTAAAGAGTTAAAAAGTTGTAAAGCAAGACTGTTTGTTGAATCCGTTAAATTATCAGCATTGCGCAAATCAAACAGGGGTTTTAAAGTCGTTTCAAAATGAAAGGCGACAAAGCGTTCTAATCGCTTCACAACGTTATTGCGGGATTCTCCCGTGAGTTGTTCATCTGCTAAAACAATCAGTTTGGGTTTGAAAAAATCTTCTGTTGCTACAAGTTGTCCTACAGGTTGACCAATCCAGCGCACAATTCCATCAGAACTGAGGGTAAAATCTCCATTTGCACAAGAACAAAAACGGGTCGCGCGTTTGGAAAAAGCAAGAATCAAATTCTCATTATCTGTTGAAATTTGCTTCTCAGCTATTTGATCGGTACTGTTTTTGTTGGCATAAAAACGAAAACCTTCAAATTTACCCCTTCCGTGTTTTTCAATGAGAATATCATCTTGAAGAATCTCATTCTGTTGAACAATCTTGCTATCCATGATCATTTTCTTTCTCAGTGTGACACTGGTCAAAAGCTTTTTGCGACAATTTCATAATGGTGCTCTTTCTTTAACACGTTTGTTACATTTGCTTCAATCACTCTTGTCATTTTTTGCTGTTTCTTTGCGCCTTAAAAACTTGAATGATTCTTTTTTTATTCAGTTTTCATTCAGTTTGGATGCTTTATATTTGCAAGTTACACTTATTAGTTGTATTGTAAAGCTGAAAGCATAAATAAATTCTTCAATTTAAAAGGAAACGGAACCGGTTATCAAAAAACAGCATTTGTTTTGCATGATCACTTTTTTTTGCTGTTTTGTCATGAAAAGTGAAGAGAAAGTTTTTTCAAATATTTCATAGGCTAAAAGGCATAGTGTAAAGGCATTTTACAGGTGAAATTGTGTCTTGTGACAAGAAGTTTTACCATGACAGTAAAAAAAACAATTGCGATTATAAATTTACACGTTAAAGTAGTGGATACAGAAGTTAACAACTTTTGCGTTCTTTTTAAGCGAAGAACAATGATGTCGTTGCCAAATCAATTTTGATAATTTTAATCGCAAGGGGTTATTATGGGTAATCTTTCAAATGCTGTTTATAAAAGCAGCAAAAATTATAGCGATGCAGACAAAAGCTTAGGACGTAATATGATGCGTTCTGCTATGCAAGCACCTTATCTTGAACGACAAAAAGAGCATGATTTGGCTCTGCGGTGGAAAGACAAACGTGATGATGATGCCATGCATCAAATTGCAGCGGCTCATATGCGTTTAGTGATTGCTATTGCTAATCGCTTTAAACGTTTCAAAATGCCATTGGGGGATTTGGTACAAGAAGGGTATGTGGGACTATTGGAAGCTGCTGCACGTTTTGAACCTGATCGGGAAGTGCGTTTCTCAACGTATGCAACGTGGTGGATACGCGCTTCTATTCAAGATTATATTTTGCGAAATTGGTCAATTGTTCGAGGGGGAACCAGTTCTTCGCAAAAAGCACTTTTCTTTAATCTGCGGCGTTTGCGAGCAAAACTAGTGCAAGATGATAGTGCTTTGTCAAAACAGGATATTTTTCGCACAATTGCTGAAAAACTCGGTGTTTCTGTGCGTGATGTTGAAACAATGGATTTTCGTTTTTCCAGTTCTGATAATTCCTTGAGCGTTTCTGTTTCTGAAAACAGCGATAATCCCATTGCTAAAATGGATGTGTTGGTGGATGATAGTCCTCTTCCTGATGCTTTAATTGAGCAAGTGATTGATGGTCAACGGCGTACACAATGGCTTTACGATGCGTTGCAAATTCTCAACGAACGGGAATTGGAAATTATTCGCTTTCGTCGCCTCAATGAAGAGGGGGCTACTCTAGAAGTGCTCGGTGAAAAGTTAGGAATTTCGAAAGAGCGCGTGCGTCAAATTGAAGCTAGGGCTTTGCAAAAATTGCGTTCTGCTCTCCTTACGGTTCATTCAGAAGATGCTTACGATATATAAGCAGTGAAATGCTTTGGGGGGGGAGGAAAGAGAATGTATTAAGTGGGGGCATATGAGAATATGATAAAGTCAGTTTTAGGGGGTATTCATATTTGTTTAGGAATATGCCTCCTTGGGGGCGCTACTGATAAACAGAGGAAGATAGGGGGCAGAGTTAGTTGGAGGAAATATGTATCACACGGAGGCCTATAAAGGCATGATGAAGTTGGATTTTAAAGTGTTCCTCTTTATTTTCGAATATGCTTTAAGGGGGAGGGCGTGATACAGATAGAAAAGAATTAAAACTGTAATAGATGGGAAGAAAGGCTTATTCTGTAATAATTTTCACTTTTGCACCTGCGGGTAAAGTTTGCGTTGGTGAGAGGGCGTTGAGAATGCGGAAGAGTTTTTCTTTATATGGTGTGTATTGCATTTTATCTGCAAGATTTGCAACGGTTTCTCCTTGTTTAACACGGACAACACGGATTTTTAAGGGCTGCAATTTTTTTAACTGTGAAGATGAAAGAGAATGAAAGCTTTGTAGCGTTTTTTGGGCAACCTCTGCAAAATTTCGAGAATTATGTGGGGCGGCCGTCAAAAAACGAAAGATGTGGTTGTTGAATGGAATGACAACTACATCAAATTGCCATTGATCATTGGTAGCATGGGCCCGTGCTCCAAGTAAACTTTGGCTTTGGGATTCTTGGCGCATAAATTCTTGATTGGGGAGCCCTTGAATTGTGATGGGGCGGATAGATGATTGGTCTAGCCCGATAATCCAGCCGCTTTTCAAATAATCACTCGCAGATATTTCAGAAGAATGTGGAATAGCGTCAAAACGAATCGCAATTTTATCTGGTCCACTGGCCCAAACAGTGTGTGCTGAATGTTCTATTGTAAAATTGTTTGGAACAGAAAAAGCTATGCGCAATTGTGGGTGAATAAATTGGTTGCCTCGGACAAAACCTGTATAAAAGCCTCCTCCAAAAATTATGCCATCAATGCTTTTGAGAAAAGAATCATGATCGGATATTTTACTATTCTCTTTACTGATTTTACGCGCTTTTTCTATCGCAAGCCGAATGCGTTGAGGGGTGGTTGGGTGAGAGGCTAAAAAATCTAGAGAGGCATTGGTGCCAGAGATATTACGAAAAGCACTATAGGCTTCCATTGTTTGAAGAAAGCGTGGTGAAGCAAATGGATCATATCCTGATTGTTGGAGCATTTCGAGTGCAAGAGAATCAGCTTCCAGCTCTTGATTTCGGGAAAATTGCGCGAGTTGTTGCTTGTTTTGCATAGGGTTATGAAGTTTTTTGCCAATAGAAGAAAGAAGACGTGAAGACATGTGATTGGTCATCTTTAATTGGGCTTCTTTTTGCAGGCGTAAAATGCCATGATTGGCTCTGATATGTGCTATCTCATGGGCTAAAATGGCTGCAACTTCTGAAGAATCATTGGCTAATGCCAGCATACCACGAGTGATGTAGATCGAGCCGTTGGGGAGAGCAAATGCGTTAACAGTTTCTGAGTTTAAAATTGTGACAGAATAGCTTTGATGAGAACTATGTGATGCAACTGCCAGTTTACGGACAATCTTTGCTAAAAGGTGTTCAAGTTTTGCATCATGATAAGCGCCACCATACATTTGCAAAATACGTGGGTGTTGCAGAGCGCTTAATGTGACATAGATATTGTGGTTGTTGGTACGTTTGATCGTTTTAGAAGAAGTGGAAGAAAGCCTTTCATTTTGAGAAAAGGGTGTATGACAAGCGGAAAGGAGAAACGTTAAACTTATGAAAGTTGCTTTATACAAGCACGAGCGAAAAAGAAAATTGCGGTGAAAAATAGGGTGTATTGGATCACGATGCACGTTGTTTCTGCAGTGTAATTTGGCAAATTTCATTTGTATCTTTGTATCGTGTGTTTGTTGTAAGATAAGCTTTAGGGATAAAGATATATCACGGTTATTGTTTATAAAAAAAGGCTCTTATTTATAAAAAGGGTGCTTTAGAGAAGAAATTTTGTGAAAGGCAAAGTATGGCATGACAACATTTACGATATTGTTAAATGGCGATGTTTGTATCACTGATCGTTTGCTTAATCAAATTCAAAACAGTCGGGTGATTGCTGCGGATGGTGGTATGCGTCATGCGGCAACGCTTAATGTAACGCCTGAGTTGTGGTTAGGAGATTTTGATTCATCAGATGAGAATTTAATCCGCCAATATAGTCATGTTCCGCGTGAAGTTTTTCCCTCTGATAAAGATATGACAGATAGTGCTCTGGCATGTGAAAGAGCGCTGCAAAAGGGTGCTAAAAAGCTTATTTTATGCGGTGCTTTGGGAGGGGAGCGAAGTGATCATAGCCTTTCTCATATGACGCAAGCGTTGATGATGGCTGAAAGGGGTATTTCAGTGTTGTTGACAAGCGGTTTGGAAGAAGGTTGGCCGGTTTTGTCAAAACCTTGTTCATATGATTTGCCTAAAGGGTGTTTGTTTAGTCTTATCGGTTTTTCTGATTTAAAAGGTTTAACGCTTAAGGGAGTAAAATGGCCAATTTGTGACAAAAATGTGTCATTTGGCTCTTCTTTAACACTTTCTAACCGTATTTGTGGAACCTTTTCTTGCCATTTAGGTTCTGGAAAAGCTATATTGCTAGTGTCTGTACCTATTCCATAAAGCTCTTCCAATATATTTTGAATAAGGCAGGGGGGGGCCTAGTGATGAAGTGCCGACATAAACGATATATGTATTGATCTTGAGAAGGAAAGGTTTTGATATGTTAAAATCAATTTTTAAAGTGGCCGTTGTTGCAGCCATTGGTTTCAGTTCAGTCGCTTGTACTACAAATGATGAACGCGTTGCACGTTACGGCGTAGGAGGAGCAGCAATCGGTGCTTTGGCTGGAACTGCTATTGCTGGAAGTACGCCTGGAGCAGCACTTACCGGTGCAGCATTTGGTGCTTTGGCTGGAACAGTAACAGGTGCAGCTGCAAATCAAAGAAAACAACAAAGACAGGCATCACAATTGTGCACGTATCGTGGTCGTAGAGGGCATGTTTACCAAGCACCTTGTAGACAAAGAGTTCCAGTACGGCAATTGTGTGCTTACCGTGATGCAAGAGGGGTGATGTATCAAGCACCTTGTCCGCGCCGCGTTCGTTAATGGCGGTGCCGCTTCTGCGGCTTGACCGCATTTTCTTAAATTTTGGAAAAACGCCTTTGCTCAATCAAGCTTCTTTATCGGTTGAGCAGGGGGCGCGTATTGCGTTGGTTGGCCGTAATGGTTGTGGAAAATCAACCTTATTAAAAATTGCCGCAGGAATATTAGAGCCTCATGGTGGCGAAATTTTTCGCCACCCGCGAGTAACAATCCGTTATGTCTCACAAAATCCGGATTGTTCAGGATTTGAAGATATTAACGCTTATATGGAAGCAGGGCTGGACGATACATCTGATGTCCAGTGGATCAATACGCTTCGCACAAATTTAGGGTTTTCTGGGGCGGAAAAATTGGAAACGCTTTCGGGAGGCGAAAAGCGGCGTGTTTCACTGTTACGGGCCATTGCTGCAAAACCCGATATTTTGTTCTTAGATGAACCAACCAATCATCTTGATTTACCAACCATTGAATGGCTGGAAGCTGTTTTGGCTTCTTTGCGTTCAGCGATTGTGGTGATTTCCCATGATCGGCGATTTTTAGAAAATGTTACGCGGTCAACGGTATGGCTTGATCGTGGCACAACCAAAAGACTGGAAAAGCGTTTTTCTGAGTTTGAAAATTGGCGTGATAAAGCACTGGAAGAAGAAGCCATCGAACAGCATAAATTGGGGCGCCAAATTGCTCGTGAAGAGCAATGGTTGCGTTATGGCGTGAGCGCACGGCGTAAGCGTAATGTACGGCGCTTAGGCGAATTAAAAGACTTAAGACAGCGTCATCAAACCTATAAAGGGCAGCCGGGAAATGCACTTTTGACAGCAGCGAAAAGTCATGATTCTGGGCAATTGGTGCTTGAAGCAAAGAAAATTTCAAAATCCTATGGTGATCGCATTATCGTGAAAGATTTCTCTTTGCGCATTCAGCGGGGTGATCGAATCGGGTTGGTAGGACCCAATGGTATCGGAAAGACAACGCTCCTTTCTGCATTAATTGGGCAAGAAGCCGTGGATAGTGGAACGGTGAGGCATGGCTATAACCTCTCCATGGCATTGCTTGATCAGCAACGTATTTTAAATGAAGAAGAAACTTTAGCGCATTATTTAACGGGAGGAAGAGGTGATACTCTTGTGATCAATGGGCTGGAGCGGCATGTGGTTTCTTATATGAAAGACTTTTTATTTTCACCGGAACAAGCACGCACTCCCCTTAAAGAATTTTCTGGGGGAGAAAGAGCACGCCTCATGCTTGCACGTCTTCTTTCTCGTCCTGCAAACTTTTTGATTCTTGATGAACCGACCAATGATTTGGATATGGAAACTTTGGATTTGTTGCAAGAATTTATTGCTGATTTTGCGGGGACAGTATTGTTGGTCAGCCATGACAGAGACTTTTTAGATCGTACTGTAACGCATATGTTGGCACCTCAAGGTGATGGTCATTGGGTTTTGTATGCGGGCGGCTATAGTGATATGATGGCGCAAAACCAGCATGCTCTTCGCTTACAACGCAAAAGAACAGAATTATCGCAACGTAAAGCACCTTCAAAATCTCATACGGGAGAGCTTTCAAAGCAGGACACATCAACAGATGATCGCTTGATAGGGCGAGAGAAAAAAACACGAGGTAAATTGTCTTATAAGCAGGTTTATGCATTAGAAAAATTGCCTGAAGAAATTGCTGTTTTGCAGGACGAAATCAAAAAAATTGAGCAAGAACTCTCTGATCCAGCCCTTTATCGCAGTGATAAAGAGCGTTTTGAGCGTTTATCAACAGCGTTGGAAAAAAAGAAAAATACTTGCACACAAAAAGAAGAAGAATGGTTAGAACTTGAAATTTTACGCGAAGAAATGGAAGCGCGTTCACGGTAATGTTTCAGATATTAAGATCTAAGCATTTTAATTCGTATTGCATCATCGCTTTTCTTTGATTTGTTACAAGAGTTTGTGGCTGATTTAGCGCGAACAGTGTTGTTGACGGGTTATGGCAGAGACTTTTTAGATCGCACTGTAACATATAGCACCTCAAGGTGATGGTCATTGGAATTTGTATACGGGGGTAGTGATATGGTAGCGCAAAACAAGCATGCTCTGAGCTTACAAGGCAAAGAAACAAAACTATCTTTGCCGTGAGTTTTTTCAAAATTTCGTATATGGAAATATGCCAGTTCCATTGCATATTTTGCTCGCTCTTAGTGTTGCTATAGCGCCCCTTGGAATTTGAGAGCATTCATAAGAAACATGCCCTTGTCTTTACCTTATGCTTTAAACATACCACCCCCGCTTATGATGGAAAAGCAAATGATCCTCATTGATTCTAACGTAAGAAGTGTTGTGATGAGGAAAGCTTACTGTATTTGATGTTATAATTTAAGTTTAAAAATGATGATTTTCTAGGATAAATCAACGTGTTATTGTAACATTTCTAGGAGGAGGAAATGATGGCAATTAAAACAAAGCGAACAATTTCCACATTGATCGGTTTAGAAGATGCAGCTGAGCTGTCTTCTTATTACCTCCGTAATGCAAATCATCTGCGTCCTTTTGAACCTGTTAGATCTGATGGTTATCACAGCCTAACAGCTTGGGAAACACGAGCCAATGCATTTGCTTGTGAAAGCGTACAAGGACAAGCATACCGATATGCTGTACGATTAAAAAATGAAAATACAATTATCGGTGTTGTTAACTTTACAAATGTGGTTCGGGGTGTTTTTCAAGCCTGTCATCTTGGTTTTTCTCTTGATGAAAAACAACAAGGAAAAGGTCTCATGTTTGAGAGTTTATCGGCTCTAATACGCCATATCTTTCATGTTTATCATCTACATAGAGTGATGGCAAATTATAGACCTGAGAACATAAAAAGCGAACGTTTATTAAAACGCCTTTATTTTGAAAAAGAAGGCTATGCCAAAGACTATTTGATGATTTCTGGAAAATGGAAAGATCACATTCTAACCTCTCGAATCAATGATCTTTATGAGTCCGTTAATAGATTCGAATAAAGTTTTGTTAAGGGTCTTTTTATCAAATGTGTAAATATGCTGAATTTTTCCCTATCCTAAAAGACTAAGATCTTTAACCACCTCTTCTTTTGTAAACAGTTCAGATTCTCGTTTAGCGGATTTCAACTGCTGACTATTTTTATATGTTTCTTTTCGTAGATAAGAAATTGATTTATCATCATAACTCATTTTTTTAATTTGAAGAGAGTCCTCAATATCGGAAGACTTTCTCACTTCAAATTTATTGATGTTTAATCATAAAAACACCTCTCTTGCACATCACAAACTGAGTTGGCATAGATTGGCATACAAGTGAGGGTTTATGTGGATAAACAATGATTGAAGAATAAGAATAAAAATTCTCTGTATAAATCCTTTTAAATGTGAGGGCTGTTGCAATATTGTGTATTCTGTGACCGATAGTCTCGTTACAAGTTACACAAACTGCTTATTATTGGGTAAAATTTTATACATTCATTTGTTTTTTGCCATTTGTTTTTTGCATTTTCTTTTCTTAAAAAAATTTCCAACGTTATCAATGGTTTTAATTCATACCAAGCGCATTTTTATAAAGCTCAATGATTGCTTCTTCTTCCATTCGTTCATGTTCTTCTTTTTTACGCAGCCGTATAATGCTTCGAACAGCTTTACTATCGAAACCAGAGCCTTTAAGTTCAGTGTAAACGTCTTTAATATCATCAGAAATGGTTTTTTTCTCTTCTTCTAGCCGTTCAATACGTTCGATAAAAGAGCGTAATTGGTTTACGGATATAGCGTGTGTTTGATCGGTTACTGTATCGTTCATTGTATTTTTCTCCAGGTTATATATTTTAAGTTGTTTTTCGACGACGAATTTGTGTTAAAAAAGCTTGAAAATAAAAAGTAAATCAAGCTACACAGCTTTTTTACAAATTGACTTTAAATATTTTGTAAAATTTTTAAGATATATGCATTGATAAAAGGGCTATAAAAAGAAAAATATAAAAATATACGTTTTAGATTTGAAAAGCTTTAAAAAAAAGAAATGTGTAATTTGTTTTGAGAATTTGGCATTATAGAGGAAGTTTTGTGATTTTAAAAAAGCGATATTGGGTGTTTCAGAAAGGATTAAAAGTTTTTCTCTTGAGCATTTTGCTCTTGTTTCCCTTTGTTGTTTTTGCAAAAGCTGACTTTAGAGTTTGTAATACAACCCAGCAGTCTGTAGGGGTTGCTCTTGGATATCGTACATTTTCAGGATGGGTGAGCGAAGGCTGGTGGACGGTACCAGTGACGGAGTGTAAAACTTTAATTGAGGGGCCTCTTGCTTCACGGTTTTATTATTTTTATGCGGAAGGGGCACAAAAAAAAGGGAACTGGGCAGGCTCTGTGACCATGTGTGTGCAAGATAGCCAATTTACTATTCAAGGGGTTCATGATTGTTTCCCTCGAGGATATCAAAAGGCTGAATTTAAAGAGATCGATACCGGAAATCAAACCAGTTGGATGGTACAGTTGACGGATGAGTCTTTGTTAAACAATTCAGTTATACCTTCTCTTTCAGGAAATTCTCCACCGTGAAACGTGCACGTAAAGTAAAAATTATTGCGACTCTTGGTCCTTCTTCTTTTTCTCGTTTGATGATTGAGAAGCTTTTTAGGGCAGGAGCAGACGTTTTTCGTCTTAATATGAGCCATACTGATCGTGATATGCTGGGTGATTTGGTCGAGTCTATACGAGAAGTTGAAAAAACAGTTCGACGCCCCATTGGTATTTTGGTGGATCTTCAGGGGCCAAAACTGCGTGTGGGGCGTTTTGCTAAGGGGCAAGAAGATTTGCGTGTTGGGCAAAGCTTTACATTAGATAATCGCGATGTTCTTGGCGATGCGCAGCGTGTTTTTTTCCCTCATGAGGATGTATTTGCGGCTGTTAAACCAGGGGACCGGTTGTTGATTGATGATGGAAGGGTGGAACTGCGCGCGCAAGTATGTGATGATCACTTTGTTCAGTGCCGCGTGGTTTCTGGTACCCGTATTTCTGATCGAAAAGGTGTGAGTTTTCCCGATACAATTTTGCCTTTTGATTCGATGACCTTAAAAGATAAGGAGGATCTTCAGGCTCTGTTACAGCACCCTGTTGATTGGGTTGCGCTTTCTTTTATTCAATGTCCAGAAGATATTATAGCGGTGCGTCAGTTGACGAAAAACAAGGTGTCTTTGATGGCTAAAATCGAAAAGCCTCAAGCCTTGGAGCATATAGAGAAGATTATTGAAATTTCCGATGGGATTATGATTGCACGGGGTGATCTCGGTGTGGAAATGCCTCTGGAAAGGATTCCTGCACTTCAGATGGAGTTGATAAAAGCTTGTCGTTTAGCTGGAAAACCGGTTGTGGTGGCAACACAAATGCTCGAATCAATGATCACATCTCCTGTTCCCACACGCGCAGAAGTCTCAGATGTTGCTACAGCCGTTTATGCAGGAGCGGATTCGGTGATGTTGTCTGCTGAATCTGCTTCTGGTCGTTATCCTGAAGAAGCTGTGCTTATGATGGACCGAATCGCGCGGCAAATTGAGCAAGATCACACTTATGCCGCTCAGGTTGGGGCACAACATCCTGCACCAGAATCAACAGGAACGGATGCGATTTCTCTTGCTGCGCGTCAGATTGCTGAAACACTTGCGCTATCCGCTATCGTTGCCTATACGGCTTCAGGAACAACGGGGGTGCGTGCCTCTCGTGAACGCCCTAATAGACCGATTATTGCTTTATCGCCCATTGTGGAAACAGCACGGCGTTTGGCTTTAGTTTGGGGGCTTCATTGTGTGGTCACGCAAGATGCACGGAGTTTAGAGGATATGGTTGATCGTGCAGCAGCTATTGCATTTCAGGAAGGCTTTTGCAAAGGGGGAGATCGCTTCCTTGTGACAGCTGGTGTTCCCCTTGGAACGCCTGGTGCGACAAATCTCTTGCGTATTGCTTCTGTCTCCCAAGATGGAACGAAGGGGATTTAATCCGCTTAGAGACAACAGGCGCGTGTCTCTCGTGAACGCCCTAATAGACCCATTATTGCTTTATCGCCCATTGTGGAAACAGCACGGCGTTTGGACATCAGGTTTTGGGAGCGGGATGTGGTGATGTTGTTTGTTAAATCTGCTTCTGGTCGTTATCTTGAAGAAGTTGTGTTTATGGTGCGGCGTTTATGGGAGATTTCTATACCTTTTATCTCATTTTTAGGCATATTGTGAATCGCTTTATTGAGGTTTATACGAGCGAGATGTTCATTTTTCTGCCTTTTGAATGAGAGCCTTGAAATTTTTCCCATTTTAAACTTTTGCAAACAGAATTGAATAAAATTAGAATTATGTGCCTAAAAAGTCATGCTGGTATGTTATGAGAAAAAGTGTTAGGTGAATGTGTTTTGAAAATATGCTTTGTCGGATCATTTGCAACATATTGATTTATAATGATAATATAGCATTGTTCAATTTGAATTAGAACCCCAATATCGTAAGATTCTCTCATTTGAAACTTGTTCATGTTGAGTCAATGATAACTCTTCACTTGCACGTCATAAATGGGTGGGCAATAGCGGGTGTGCCTTGCGGGTAAAACTGTACCAATTATGAATCGTTTTAGTGCCAAGGACTGTCGCAACAATGAGGGCTGGTAAAGTGTATGATGGTGCTGGTTTCCACTTTCATAGGTGTGGAGGTTTTGAGGGGGAGGAGAGGGGTAGAGTGTTGTGTTATCAGGATAAAGATGGCGGTCGAGAATGTTTGCAAAAACTATTACTGTTGTTTGTGATGTTTGAAGTTGTATGAGATTAACATAATCTTTTGGTCTGGCTTTTTTCCTACTCTCAAGGATGAAAATTCTAAAACCCACGCTGATTTGTACACAATATGGTTCTTCTTGGGGGCTCGTCTGTTGGATATTTCAGGGCAGAGACTGCATAGTACTTATTATAAAATAGCGGTGTTTTACAGTATAATAGATAAGGTTATATTTTAATATATATTGAATCTGCTTGATATTATCTAGGGGCAAGGATTTTGGGGTATGCATTCATAGGGAACATGAATATAGCTCTTTTTCTTTGAGGATGCTTTATTTGTTTGTTGCTGTTGTCATTTATATGATTTTTTTACAATGATGTTGATTTTGTTATCTTATTGCGCGGTTAAAAGACATCTCATTTGAAATGTGGTGATATAAGGCAGTCTCCTTGATATAGGAAGCGTTTGTGCGGAGGTGAAATATTCAGGGTAGGGCTTTCTTGTTGAGGTTTAAGTTAATCCCATAAGTCGTGAGTAGCTGGAATCCTTCCTATAAAAAACCAGACTGTTTACAGACTGGTGTGGGTTTAAGATTTTTATCCTGTGAGATGTGGCGGACAAGTCAAATCTCTGGTTTATTATGCGCTGATGTACTTTTTAGAAATCTTCCTGTTCCTGTTCCTGTTCTTGTTCTTGAAGGTTTGTGCAGTTTTGATCATCTTTGAGCAATTGGTTGGTGAGATTTTCAATGCGTTGTGTGGTGTCACGCATAATTTTCCCCATGGTGCGGTCTCTTTCGTTGTGGAGTCGTAAAAGAGCATTGTAGTCTTCTTGTAATTTTTTATTTTCTCGTTTTATCTCTTCCATTTCATCGATAATCATTATGCCGGCCATAACCGATAAACGATGGTCGCCAATTTCACCAAAATTGTTCTTTAAATGTGTGATATATTGATCCAATTGAGCAGCAAGCGCAATAAGACGACGTTCTTGTCCTTTGTCACAAGCCATGCGATAAACTTTACCATCAATGGTAACGGAAACAGTTTCCATACATTCAAACCTTTATCTATCAATGACAACACGAATTGTTTCCATTGCTTTAATAAGACGTTTGGAAACTTCTTTGTTTACGGACTCTAAGCGTTCAATTTGGGCTTCAGCTTTGTCAAGCGCTTGGGCAAGATGGCTGCGGTCAGCATTCATTCGTTGGATTTCTTCTTCCCATTCGTTATTTTTATCAATAACGGCATTGCGGTTTATTATGGTGATCTCTAAAGTTCTAAGTGCCTTTTCTAGGTGCTCTAAAGCATCTTGTAGAACTGTAGTCTCTTGGTTCATTGCTTTTATCCTTTGGGTAATTGTATCCTTTATCAATGTGTTATGCAAAAACGAATCACTTTCACTCTTGTGTTGTGTGCATTTTATTTTTAAGTATGTAGGATATTTTAGCAAGCAAAGCAGGGGATAGATATAAATTAAAAGCTGGATTTTTTGCGCGTATTGGCATAAATGACATGGATATACAGAACGCGTGAGGGGAATGTTATTAATATTATTGAAGTGGTGGCAAAAAGTCTCACGCTAATGGTTAGAAAATAGTATTTCTTGAGAATTTTAAGAGAATACGGAAAAAGCAACAGAATAACGTATTTAACGAAATGGTCGATTATTCATGACAAACACCCACCAACAGAATCAGATGGCCAATGCTATCCGTTTTCTTGCTATTGATGCGATTGAAAAAGCAAATTCTGGTCATCCGGGCTTGCCAATGGGAGCAGCCGATATTGCTACGGTTCTTTATACAAGATTCCTTGCTCATGACCCCAAAAAACCTCGCTGGCCTAACCGTGATCGTTTTGTGTTATCAGCAGGACATGGGTCTATGTTGCTTTATGCTCTCTTGTATCTTTCTGGTTATGAAGATATTGGCATTGAAGATCTCAAAAATTTTCGCCAATTAGGAGCAAAGCTTGCTGGGCATCCAGAATATGGGCATGTGGCAGGAATCGAAACAACGACTGGTCCTCTCGGACAAGGATTGGCTAATGCCGTGGGGATGGCTCTTGGAGAGCGTTTGCAAAATGCCCGTTTTGGTGATCTTATCAACCATTACACTTATGCGTTGGTAGGCGATGGATGCCTTATGGAAGGGATATCTCAAGAAGCACTTTCCCTTGCCGGTCATTTGAAACTCAATAAGCTTATTGTGTTGTGGGACGATAATAATATTTCTATCGATGGAGAGATTTCCCTTGCTGACAGTACAGATCAGATTGCGCGTTTTAAGGCATCTGGTTGGGAGACACATAAAGTCAATGGGCATGATCAAGCAGCAATTGCGCGGGCTATTGAGGCGGCACAAAATTCCGATAAACCAACTTTGATCGCTTGTAAAACAACAATTGGTTTTGGAGCACCCAATAAAGCGGGTACCAATAAAGTTCATGGAGCCCCTTTGGGCGCACGAGAAATTGCTGAAACCCGTATCGCTTTAGGGTGGGATGCTGAGCCTTTCGTTATTCCAGCCGATATTCTCGATAATTGGCGCTTGGCTAGTCTCAATGCTGCTAAAAAACGCCAAAAATGGGAAGAAAAATTTGCTGATCTTCCTGTCTCAGAGCGTGTGGAGTTTGAAAGATTGATGCGGGGCGATCTCGTGGGCGGATTTGATGGCGCTATTGATACTTATAAACAGAAATTGGTTGAAGAGCGCCCCGTTGTTGCTACGCGTAAAGCTTCGGAAATGGCTCTTGAAGTGATCAATGAAGTCGTTGTTGAGACTATTGGTGGTTCGGCTGATTTAACCGGATCTAATAATACAAAAAGTAGCCAGATGAAAAGTATCTCTGCTGAAGATTTTTCAGGGCGCTATCTGCATTATGGAATTCGCGAACATGCAATGGGAGCTGTGATGAATGGTCTTGCCCTTTATGGCGGCTTTATTCCTTATGGGGGAACCTTTTTATGCTTTTCTGACTATATGCGTCCTGCTATGCGTTTGTCTTCTCTCATGGGGTTGCGGGTGATTTATGTCATGACTCATGATTCTATTGGTCTTGGTGAGGATGGTCCGACCCATCAACCCGTAGAGCATTTGGCTTGCCTGCGTGCAATGCCTAATCATTTTGTGTTCCGCCCTGCAGATGCTATGGAGACAGTCGAGTGTTGGCAATTGGCTTTGAAAGCACGCGGGACGCCTTCTACCTTGGCTTTAAGTCGACAAAATCTACCGCTTTTGCGTCAAGAGTATGAAGAAGAAAATCTCTGTATGCTTGGTGCTTATGAATTCCTAACAGCTAGCGATGATGCACAAGTGACGCTGTTTGCTTCTGGTTCAGAATTGCAAATTGCAGTGGAGGCACATGCGGTGTTAGAAGAAAAAGGCATCCCAACGCGTGTTGTGTCAGTGCCTTGTTTTGAACTTTTTTCTCAACAATCTCTCTCTTATCAGCGTGCTCTTATTGGAGAGGCGCCGATTAAAATTGCCATTGAAGCTGCTGTCGCCCAAGGATGGGATCGTTTTATTGGCTGTGATGGTGTGTTTATTGGTATGGAGGGCTTTGGGGCAAGTGGAACAATTGATGCCCTTTATGCGCATTTTGGTATTACTTGGGAAAATGTCGTTGCCACCGTTGAAAAAGAGTTGGAAAAGATCAAAGAGGAAAAGACAAAGTGACAGCTTGTGTTGTCATGAATGGGGTGATTGTAGGGCATCATATTCTGTGCAGTGCTGTGGATGATCTTGTGCATTATTGTGGATAAGTGAGTGAGTGATCAAGATATTGACATTGTGGGAATTAATGATTTTGGATTGGTGAAATACCCATTTATTGTGTTTTAAATGTTGTGCTTTTAAAAATTGATGAGGAAACATGTGAAATGACAGTTCGTGTTGCAATTAATGGGTTTGGTCGTATTGGTCGCAATATTTTACGTGCGCTTGTGGAAAGTGGACGACAAGATATTGAAGTGGTTGCAATTAATGATTTGGGATCGGTGGAAACAAATGCCCATTTATTACGCTATGATTCAGTTCATGGGCGTTTCCCTGGGATCGTTAAGGTGGTAGGGGATGCTATTGATGTAGGGGGTGGTTTAATAAAGGTATGCGCAGAGCGTGATCCTGCTCAATTGCCTTGGAAAGATTTGGATATCGATATTGCTTTGGAATGTACGGGTATTTTTACGGCACGTGATAAAGCAAGTGCTCATTTAGATGCGGGGGCAAAGCGTGTTCTTATTTCTGCGCCTTCTGAAGGAGCAGATCTTACGGTCGTCTATGGGGTTAATCATCAATCTTTAAGCAGCGAGCATCGCGTTGTTTCAAATGCTTCTTGTACCACCAATTGTTTGGCGCCTGTTGCACAAGTTTTGCATAACACAGTGGGTATTGAAAAAGGCTTTATGACAACAATCCATTCTTATACGGGGGATCAACCTGTGTTGGATACAATGCATCGGGACCTTTATCGTGCACGTGCGGCAGCTCTTTCTATGATTCCTACCTCAACAGGAGCGGCAAAAGCTGTGGGATTGGTCTTGCCAGAATTAAAGGGATTGCTTGATGGTGTATCGATTCGTGTTCCGACCCCTAATGTTTCTGTCGTTGATTTGACATTTATCGCTAAGCGTTCCACAACAATCGAAGAAATTAATACAGCTATTGCTACTGCTGCACAAGGGCATCTGAAGGGCGTTTTGGACACGACAGAAGAAAAGCTCGTGAGTTGTGATTTTAATCATAATCCTCATTCAGCTATTTTCCACAATGATCAAACCAAAGTGATTGATGGTAAGTTCTGTCGCGTTCTGGTTTGGTATGATAATGAGTGGGGCTTTTCTAATCGTATGAGTGATACTGCTGTAGCTTTTGCTCAGACAATATAAGAGGACCTCAGGGTCCTCTTTTTATAGGGAAAAGTCTCATTTTTGTGCAATTTTGAGAAAAACAGTTAGAGGCTGTTGTTCTCATGCGCTAGAGAGAAGAGGCTATTGAAACATTGATGATGTGTTTTGTTTTAATACTGTGTCAATACGTGCTTTTAAAAGATGAATGAAAGAGTAAACTTTTAAAAAGTAAGATCTGAACGAGATACCTTTTGAGAAAACGTTAGAAAACAGGAGATGTAAACTCTTTTTCCTAGAAGTAAAAGGAAGCTTTAATAGAGATCAAGTTGAGCCAATGCATTTGTTTGCCACAATGGAATATGAAGATTAAGAGTGATGGTGGGCTTTTGTACATTTGACGATAAAAGCTTTGGATTTTTATTAAGCAAAGGGTGAGAGATAGGCTGTCGTGGATCTCTTGTAAAAGCAAAAAGGGGGATAAGTGGAAAGAAAAGTAGGCAGGGTTATTGGATGCGTTTTTATTTGAAACAATGGAAAGTGAAGAGGAAGCAGTGATGGGGTTTCGTACACTTGATGATGTTGATGTTTTGGGTAAACGTGTTCTGGTGCGCGTAGATTTTAATGTTCCTATGGCGCAAGGTAAGGTATGCGATGAGACGCGTCTTGTGCGACATAAAGAGACACTCGTTGAGCTACAAAAGTGTGGTGCTAAACTTATTCTGCTTTCTCATTGTGGTCGCCCTAAAGGAAAGGTAGAGCAAGAGTTTTCACTCCGTCCTGTTGTGCAAGTGCTGGAAAAGATCATTAATCAGCCGGTTGCTTTTGCTCCGGACTGTATCGGTTCGGCGGTGCAGGTTGCAGTTGAGTCATTACAAAATGGTGGTGTTTTACTGCTTGAAAATGTTCGTTTTCATGCTGGTGAAGAAAAGAATGATTGTTCTTTTGCTGAGGCTTTAGCCCATCATGGCGATCTTTATGTTAATGATGCTTTTTCAGTTTCTCATCGTGCCCATGCTTCGGTAGAGGGAATAACGCATTTGTTGCCTTCTTATGCAGGACGCTCTTTGCAATATGAGTTGCAGGCATTAGAAAAAGGACTTGGCAATCCAGCACGTCCTGTGGTTGCCCTTGTGGGAGGAGCAAAGGTTTCTAGTAAGCTTTTTGTGCTCAATCATTTGGTGGAAAAAGTTGACTCTTTGATTATTGGTGGGGGGATGGCTAATAGTTTTTTAGCTGCGCAAGGTGTCCATGTAGGAAAGTCTCTGTGTGAACATGCATTGATGGAAACAATAAAAAAAATTATTAAAAAAGCACAAGAGTGTCACTGTACGCTTCTGCTCCCTCAGGATGCTGTCGTGGGATTTCGTTTTGAAAAAGATGCACCGCATCGTCTTTATGACATTGAAGATATTCCACAAGATGGCATGATATTGGATATTGGGACGCGCTCTATTGCGCATATCAATGCTGCGATAGATGAAGCTGCTACTCTTGTGTGGAATGGACCCCTTGGTGTTTTTGAGATGCCTCCCTTTGATAAGGGAACCATTGCCGTTGCACGCCATGCAGCAGAACGTAGTTTGACGGGAAAGTTGGTTTCAATTGCGGGAGGGGGCGATACGGTTTTTGCCCTTAATCATGCCGGTGTTGCCAATGATTTTACTTATCTCTCAACTGCTGGAGGAGCTTTTTTGGAATGGATGGAAGGAAAGACCCTTCCTGGTATTCTTGCCCTCATGCAGGCTTAAAGGGCTTCTTTGAAGGGGAAGGTTAAAGAAAAACTATACGGTCGTGTAGAGTGTTTTGATAGTGTTGCGCATTTTTAGAAATTAAGACAAAGTAAAGAGGAATTTTTTATGAATGAACGGCTTGAAGATATTGCACTTGCTTTGGTGCATGCGGGTAAAGGTATTTTGGCGGCAGATGAAAGTACGGCGACCATTGGAAAGCGTTTTGAAAGCATTGGTGTTGAATCCAATGAAGATAAGCGCCGTGCTTATCGTGAAATGCTTTTTAGTACAAAAGAAGCGATGGAAAACGCCATCTCTGGGGTTATTTTATTTGATGAAACCATTCGGCAAAAAGCATCAACTGGGAAAATGTTGACGGATCTTATTCGGGATTCAGGCGCTTTGCCAGGGATTAAAGTTGATACCGGTGCAAAACCCTTGGCTGCTTTTCCCCAAGAAACAATTACCGAAGGGTTGGATGGTCTTCGTGAGCGGCTAAAAGATTATTATGCTTTGGGAGCACGTTTTGCTAAATGGCGGGCGGTAATTGCTATTGATGAACACACTTTGCCAACAAGAGGCGCCATAAGACAAAATGCACAAGCTCTTGCACGCTATGCTGCCTTATGTCAGGAGTTCGATATTGTGCCCATTGTTGAGCCGGAAGTGTTGATGGATGGACCATCGTGTGGGCATTCAATTACACGCTGCTTTGAGGTGACACGCACTGTTTTGCAGGCTGTCTTTAAAGAATTGTTTGAAGCTCGTGTTCTTTTGGAGGGGATGATTTTAAAGCCCAATATGGTGATTGATGGAAAGGATGCACGCAAGGCTTCTGTTGAAGAAGTTGCTGAAAAGACTGTCCAAGTGCTTAAACAGACTGTTCCTGCTGCTGTTCCTGGAATTGCTTTTCTTTCTGGAGGACAGTCTGATCAGGAAGCAACGGCGCATTTATCTGCTATGAATTCTTTGGGCGCATTGCCTTGGAAATTGACCTTTTCCTATGGACGCGCATTGCAAGCAGCTGCCTTAAAAGCATGGGCTGGAAAAGATGAGAATATTGCTGTTGCACAGAAGGCATTTAGTCATCGGGCTCGGATGAATCATCTTGCGGCTTTGGGACAATGGACAAAAGAACAAGAAAAAGCGTGCGATTGAAGCACAAGCTCTGTTCTTAAATGCGGAGAGATTTTTCATATTTCTGCGTGATTTTTTGAGTGCCCTCATCATGATAAAAATGGCGGGGGCGTTTTAGGCTTGAAAGCTTTCTCAGAGAGTTTTTTCCTTGGACCTTTTAAAAGTCTTTAATGGGTGCTATCGAGAGATAAGATTGCGGGAGAGGTGCAATTTCGAGAAGGGGAGATAATGCTAGGAAATTTGTGAATGCACAGCACTTTAGTATGGTGTTGTTCATGGGTAGGCACTTGCTTTTTGCGTGAAAATCATAAAGCTCATACTGTATTGAAGAGTTTGATATTGTGATATTTTTTCTTTTTCATGTTATCATTACTTGTCATCGGCAGAATTCATTTGATTGCAGTTTCAAAGGTGGATTAAGCGGGTAGATTAGAGAGTTGCGATTTCTGAGCGGATTGGAATACAGCTTATGAAGCTTTTCTGCATCAGGGTAGCTTCCTCTTCAATGGGGGTAGTTTTTCTATTAACGAGCGAATTGAATAACTCTTGCGAAAGAAAATAGATTTGCCCCTCAATAAAACACCTATTTTTTCGTTAAAATGGATAAATTTTTCTTGTATTTTTTGATGATATAATTAAAAGTAATTAACTTCATAGCATCTTGGCTTAAAACGGGGGGAGTTGTGGACGGTATATCTTCTAAAAATAACAGTATATCTTCTAAGAATACAAGCATCAAAAGAAAAAATCGATACGCAGAACAGAGCTTTTCTGCAATTATGATGCGAAAATTGTGCAATATGGTGCGTGGGGTATTCGAAGGGATCTTTACAGTATTTACTTTCACAATTTTTCTTATCCTGTTCAGCATACGTGGACCGGTTCATGCCGTACTAAGCTTCTTTGCAGGTGCGAGTGGAATAACGTGCTTTTTCTTTTTTGTCGGATACTACTTACAACGCCGTGACGCAACAGCAGATGAAGCCGGTATATCGTTCGCATTACTCATGGCAATTGGTGAAGGCGTTTTTTCTATTTGCTCCCTGTATGCTGCGTGGGGTTACGATGCTCTCTTATTCCGTTTAGCACCTCCTGGGTATGTTCTTATTCTCCCTGAATAAATAGGGTGCAATTCGTTTGCATACAAATCAAAATGAGAGGCTGTCTGCCTCTCAAATTCTTAATAATTGCTCTCCAAAATCATAACATCAAACCCGCGTTTAATGAAGGGACTAACAAGCTTTGGGTCCTTAAGCCTCAAGGCAACCCTTTACAAGTTGCGCCTAACGGCATCCTTGACCTTAAGACAGAAAAACGGCTTATTTTGTTTTTCTCATGCGGCTTCTGAAATCATGATATAAGGGGCAAGCTTCTCATCGTGCCTAAATGGTAACTTATCGTGTGTTAAATGGAAAAATGAGAAAAAGCATCTTTATGCAATATAATCCAATTATAATTTTTTGATTTGAAGATAAAGGGTTTAAAGCCTTCTACAAGACTGATACGATAAAGGGGGGAGGTTGCCTATATTGAGCAACTAGGGCGTATTTTAGGTGCGATTGATATAGCTATCTCACCAAATGGTTTTGAAGACTTATCCTTTTCGCTCTATTTATTAAAAGGTTATTTTGAGGGGGCTTGGTTAATGAATGTAAAGGAAAATTAGCACGTAATATTTCGCTTTGCTGGTATAGATGCTGAATGAGTTAATTATCGAGAGGATCACTGAAGAGGGAGCGCTAAAAAATGGTGAAAATCCTCCGTACTTCGGTGAATTCGTGGTTGAAGATATAATCGTAAAACTTGGCTTATCTGTTCCTGAAACAGCTGAATGGTTTGAAATGGTTAGGGTGTCAGTTCTGCATATGCTTGGCTCGCTATACAAAAAAATTATGATTTCGTGCAAGCTTTTAAACATAAATACCCTAAAGATATATCCTCTTTGTACATGTTCTTATCATTGTTAAAATGCCTTCTTAAAGCACGACAGGGGGTGCTATAAAATTGAGAGCTGTAAAATATATGGGGCTTGGAGGGGGGGAGAAGATGGTGTTCAATCGAAGTACTCTATCCTTATTTTTATGGGCTATGCCTGAAAGAGAGAGCTGGAGAGACAATTTATGAGCAAAGAGAACGGTGTTTTGAGGTTGCGGTGTCTGCAAGAGCAGAACAGTGGTCGTGGTGATATTTAAAAACAATAAATTTGATAAAATTTTACAATTTTGCCAAAAGCCGGTTTATTATAAAAGCTGTTGCTCATGTGCTCTCACAAAGTTATAAGAAGCCCAAAAGTGCTAAAAAAGTCTTTGCTCTTTTTCAATAATATGAATCTGCAAACAATATTCAAAAAGTGTTCGTGTTTTTGAAAGAGAATAAAAGGATATTCTTGCAATAGAGAAGCGTATTTGTGAATTACAATTTGTCATGATTTTCAGTAAATACTATTGTTTAGAGCGGTGAGAGAGGGCATGAAAAAATTTTCATATTCAGTTTTTTAAAGAGTGTGGTCAGTCTTTAGGATAGAGCTTGTGTCCCTAGAGCCTATCAAGTGAGCCCGCATAAGGGTTTCGCAAGCGAGCACCATTATACTCTTTGCTAGCGTATACTCTTTTGTCAGCGCCCCAATGTTTTGACAGCCCTTAGAACGTAAAGGGGCAAGGGAGGTATTTCATTCCTTTTTTGTACCGTTTTACTCCACACGCCAACTCTGCTTGTGATGTGCAAGCCAAGAGATTTTGTTTGACTCACTATGAGGGTTTGACATGAGAAAATCCTATGGTATTCATGATCTTTCATGAAAAACAATGAATTATCCTTATAAATCAACGTGACAGTGCTGTTATGAAGAGAACTCCTTGCACATCTTAATAGCCCATAGCGATTTAACTGGGTATTATTTTATATTCTGTACACAGAAGCGTTTTTATAAAAATGCTCCATCTTGCGCAGAAAAAAGAACAACCCGTTAAGACTTCAAAAGAAAAAAACTCAATTTTTTTCCCTCTTTTTTCCATGAGCCCTTAAATTAATAATTCTCTACCTGTAAAGCGCGGTATTCACGCCCAAGTACTGCTCTTGTATCAAGATCACTCACTCAGGTGAAAATTGCAATTTTGCAAGGTAAGCATAAACGCCATTTTTTGCCACAAGTTCGGCATGAGTTCCTTCTTCCACAAGGGCGCCTTTATCCATCACAAGAATGCGATCTGCTTTTAAAATTGTTGCCAAACGATGTGCAATGACCAAGGTTGTGCGGTTTTGCATCAACCCTTCTAAGGCGTCTTGCACCAACTTTTCACTGTTTGCATCTAAAGCAGATGTTGCTTCATCAAGCAGCAACAGGGGTGCATTTCTTAAAATTGCCCGCGCAATACCAATGCGTTGTTTTTGTCCCCCAGAAAGCATGGTACCGCGTTCTCCTACTTGCGTATCCAAGCCATCTGGTAAAGCTTGAATAAATTCAAATGCATTAGCCGCTTTAGCAGCAGCAAGGATTTCCTCTTCATGGGTAGTTTCAGTTCCAAAAATAATATTATCACGCAATGTTCCATCAAAAATGGCGACATCTTGTGGAACATAGGAAATTGCGCTGCGTAAATCTTGTAAAGAAAGGCGATTAATTTCCATGCCATCTAACCGAATTGTTCCATTTGTCGGATCATAAAAACGAAGGATCAAAGAAAAAATGCTGCTTTTTCCTGCTCCGGAAGCCCCAACAAAAGCAACCGTTTCGCCTGCTTTTACAGAAAATGAAAGCGAGCGTAAAACCTTCTCTTGTGGTCTAGAAGGATAGGTAAAATCAACCTGATCAAAAACAAGTTCACCTCGAACAGGTTGCTCCAATGATAAAGCATTTTTAGGTGCTACAATAGTAGGTTGTTCTTGTAATAATTCGGCAAGCCGTTCAGCAGCGCCTGCTGCTTGGATTAATTCTGCTCCCAGTTCCGATAATTGCGCAAAAGTAGAAGCTCCAAAAACCGCATAAAGGACAAATTGCCCTAATGTCCCTCCTGTCATCGTTCCATTCAAAACATCGCGCGATCCAATCCATAAAACAGCAACTACACTGCTAAAAACCAAAAAAATTGCAAACCCCGTAAAAAAGGAGCGCAATATTACAGAAGCACGTGCTGTTTGAAAAGCACGTTCTATCAATTGTGAAAAACGTATTGTAACGAGTTTTTCAGCGGTAAAAGCTTGCACAGTGCGAATAGCACTTACCTGCTCTGTAGCAACAGCATTGGCATCTGCGAGACGATCTTGCGCCGCGCGGGTACGAGAGCGAACTTTACGTCCAAAGACTACCAAGGGAATGGCCACAACAGGAATAGCTGCTAAAACCAACAAAGACAATTTAGCATTGGTGATCACCATCATCACGACGGCTCCGATCACGATAATCAGCTGACGCAAAGCGGTAGAGGCGGTAGAGCCCACAGCTAATTTTATTTGTGTGGTATCTGTTAGAAGCCTTGAAACAATCTCTCCTGAATGTGACCGATCAAAAAAAGCAGGAGAAAGTTTCATAATATGGACAAACACATCACGCCGTAAATCGGCAACAATCCGTTCTCCCAAGGTGATAACACAGTAATAACGGGCTGCTGAAGCAAATGCGAGAAACAAGGCTAAGATAAACAAAATTCCAAAGTAAAAATTGATATGTCCATGGCTTGAAGTAGAAAACCCATGATCAAACATTTGGCGGATAGCCACAGGCAAAGCTAATGTGACAAGAGCAGCAACAGATAACGCTAGAAAAGCAAAGATAAACAACCAACGATAGCGCAAAAGATAAGGAACAAAAATTGCAAGCGAAGAGAATGAAGATTTCTTAGGGGAAGACTTTGTCGATTTTTCTGAACGAGAACGTAATGTCATAAAATTTTGCTCACTGTATTGGATTTGTAACACTTGATACAATGATGTATCTTGAACACTTGTTTTTTGATGCGTGCTCAGTTATAGGAATAAATACTTTAATCAATGTATCAAAAAGACAAAGGAAGTGCACTTAAAAAAACAAGCAAGTGCTATTTCATTCTATAAACGCAAAAGGTTTGACGCATGAAAGCGAATATTCACCCCAACTATCACAAAATTACCGTTGTTATGACGGATGGAACCCAATATACGACGCGCTCTACTTGGGGAAAAGAAGGCGATACTCTTAATCTAGATATTGATCCAAGGACGCATCCGGCATGGACAGGTGGCTCCCAAACACTCGTAGATCGTGGTGGTCGTCTTTCTAAATTCAAAAATCGTTTTGGTAATATTGGCATGTAAAAGCCTCCTTTTTATGGGGTACAAGGGTTTTAAACAAAACGATTGCAAACGATGAGTTTTTGATCCTATCAAAGAGTGCACTTTAAATATTAATTCAAAAACGCATCCGACATAAACAGATGGGTCTATAAATCATTGTGGTTGCGTTTTTTAAATTCAAAAATCATTTTGAAATATACGCATAAATCCTTTCTTCCCTAGAGTATAAAGACTTGAAATAAAATAATTGCAAACTTTTCTTCTTTTTTGGAACTGAACATACCCATGGAGAGAAAATTTTTGCCGCTTCTAAAGCTGCCAATGTATTTGAATTT
Source organism: Bartonella sp. TT110JLCBS (assembly GCF_042193405.1). NCBI lineage: Bacteria > Pseudomonadati > Pseudomonadota > Alphaproteobacteria > Hyphomicrobiales > Bartonellaceae > Bartonella > Bartonella sp. TT110JLCBS. Next base: position 96,933 of record NZ_JBHILT010000003.1, on the reverse strand, counting down.
ATTCAAGCTTTACCAAACGTCTTTGATACGCAAGTAGAAGAACGTGGTACTATGCTTTCTGGGGGCAAAAACAACGCATTGATATTGCACGGGCGATTTTAAGAAATGCACCCCTCTTGTTGCAAGCCGGCACCATCATTATATCTGCCAACTCGTGGATGTTGCTACAGCCCTTCGCATTTGAGATGATTTATTATAGGCATTTTAAGTCCTTTCTTAATAGTTTTTTTATTCACGCGGGCTCTCTCCGCTTGGTACTTGCAAAAGACATGGTTTTGATTGGTTCACCATGGAACAGGTTTGAAATGAGAGAATCTTACGGTATTCGGGATTCTCATTCAACATACAAAACAATGAATTATTATTATAAATCAAACTTTTACTGCTTGATGAAGCAACATTTTCTTTAGATGCAAACAGTGAAAAGTTAGTGCAAGATGCCTTAGAAGGATTGATGCAAATCATACAACCTTGGTCATTGCCCATCGTTTGGCAACAATTTTAAAAGCTGATCGTATTCTCGTGATGGATAAAGGCGCTCTCGTGGAAGAAGGAACACACAACTCATTATAAAAAAATAATGTTTATGCGCATTTGGCTAAACTGCAATTCTCATCTGAGTAAGTGATCTTGATACAAGAGCAGTATTTTTAAGGGCATAAACAGCACTCTTTTCAGACAGGCTTATCAATTTGAAACTCTCATGGAAAAAAGAAAGGCAAGCATTGAGATGTTTTTCTTTTTTAATAGGCTGTTCTTTTTTTTTGCCTGAGATGAAGTATTTTTATAAAGACACTTCTGTGTATAGAATATAAAACGATATCCAGTTAAATCGCTATGGACTATTAAGATGAGCGAGGAGTTCTCTTCATAACAGCACTGTCACGTTGATTTATAATGATAACTCATTGTTTTTCATGAAAGATCTTACATGGAATTTCTCGTTTCAAATTTGATTATGTTGCATTAGTCAAAACCATGTCTCTTGCATATACCAAGCAGGGAAGATTGCGTGAAGTAAAAATACTTAAAGAAAGAATAAGTCTTCTTCATGAAGCGTCTCAAGTTTTAGGGGCTGTAGTAATATTGAGGGGATTAGGAAAGTGTATGATGATGTCGCTTTACTAAAAAAGAGCCGATAAATGAGTAGAAAGACGCTTTTTATCAATTTTATAAAACAAGGTGAGCACGCAGCCATGTTTTGCTGTGTTAGGCTTTTGAGTACTTTGAACCAATATTGTGGGAGTGCATTTTAAGAATTATAAAGCTCTTCTTAAAAGTGCATAAATCATTAGAGCAGTACAATTAAATACAAATTGTTTTATTTTACCAGAAAAAATATCTATATTTTGTGTATTGTTTTTATTAAAATATAATATGTAGTGATTTTCAAATAAGATGTACACATAATGATACAATATCGAGGGATCGATAAAAGAGCTGCGTTAAATATTGGTGGGAATAAAAGAGAGCAAGAATGGAAGAAGACATAAAATTGGCAATAGCTTTCATAATAGCTATAATTAAGGTCATTTGGAAATGGGGGAAAAAATGTGGGAGTGTAAGATGCGGCGTTATGATTTTCTGCATCATATGGATGGGGAAGTCGTGGTATTCGGGATACTCAGTGGATTTTTTGTTCGGTTTGGCAATGATAGTGTGTTGTGGGGGAAGCTTAATGCTTGCATTGGCAATTTATCAGAACAAGCATTTAACTAAACAACTTGAGCAAAAAGAGCAAGAGTGCGCTGGATATCAAGATATTATTGCTCAAGGGGAACAGAAATGTCTTCAATTGACTGAACAACTTGAGAAAAAAAAGCAAGAGTGCGTTGGATATCAAGATATTATTGCACAATGGGAACAGAAGTGTCTTCAATTGACTGACCAACTTGAGCGAAAAGAGCAAGAATGCGCTGGACATAAAGATATTATTGCACAATGGGAACAGAAGTGTCTTCAATTGACTGACCAACTTGAGCGAAAAGAGCAAGAATGCGCTGGACATCAAGATATTATTGCACAAGGGGAACAGAAGTGTCTTCAATTGACTGACCAACTTGAGCAAAAAGAGCAAGATTGCGCTGGACATAAAGATATTATTGCACAAGGGGAACAGAAGTGTCTTCAATTGACTGACCAACTTGAGCGAAAAGAGCAAGAATGCGTTGGATATCAAGATATTATTGCACAAGGGGAACAGAAGTGTCTTCAATTGACTGACCAACTTGAGCGAAAAGAGCAAGAGTGCGCTGGATATCAAGATATTATTGCACAAGGGGAACAAAGGCTTGTTAAAAAAACTCAAAAAGTATCGCAGGAATGGTTGAAACAATGGGATGAGGGAGTAAGGCTATGGGAAAGAGACGTACTGGGGATAAAAAATCCTAGGGAAGATATGAAAGTCGGTGGAGATCGGCTTCCATTTGTAAAGGATATTTGTGTTCGAGGGGAGCACGAAGTGCGTTTATTGTACAAGCAAGCACTTGGAAAAAAACTTACTTATGAACATTACAAAAAAATATGTAGTCTCTTGGATACCTCGTATTTTAGGAAATTTTTTATAAAAGCAGTGCGATTAATGAGAAAGAATGGAATAACTCTGCAAAAGTTTGTAGATCCTCTTACGAAAAAAAAACGGAGTCAACCTACGATGTTATTACTTCATTGGTGGTTATATGTTCTTGATGATATGATTACAGCTGAATGCAAACAGCACCAAAAGGAAAACTTTACAGGGGAGGATGAAAAGAAAAAATTTACAGATACTTTGTGGGACCACATATCTATAAGTATAGAACACAAAGAGATAGAGAAAATGCTAAAGCTTTCGGAATCTTGGTCTGGTGAGTGTACTTTATTATTATATTGTAAAAAGAATGTGTTGTTGTTGTTGTGTGATATTTCCAGTGATTATAAGGAGGCAAGAGAAACTTTCATTTACTATAAGAAGCTTATTAAAACAGTGAAAAAAGGCTATGTTGCCTTTGATAATGGTTGCCATTCTGTCACAGTTAGAGATGTAATCAATACTTGTAAAGAGAATGACACAAATAGAGCAAAAAATCTTTCCATTGTTGAAGGGAATCCAACATTTGAAGAAGCTTACAAATTAGGCGTTAAAGAGTGGATGAAATCATCAAATGAGAAATGCGATAACCGATTGATCTTTTGGGAGAAGCTTGTTGAGGAAAAAAAGTTAAAAGAAAAATTAAAAATTATCTTCGGTAATGAGAAGGTAAAGGCGCTGAAAGAGGTTGTTGAAAAAGATAAAGACCAACTTGCAAGTGAAATGCAGAAAGCAGTTTTGGAAAACAAAGATTTTTGTTACTATAAATCTCGAGAGTATTTCATAGACTATCTGAGATAATGGTTAAATGAAGGGGGGAATGGCTGTATAAATCAATGGATTTGCTAAAATTTCTGTTGTCATGTAGAGGTGAAAACTATGAGAGGCATATGTGATAGCCCTTAGCAGAGAGGGGATATTTTAAATTATAGTCAATCTTTTTTGCTGTGTAGGCGGTGATTTCTTAAGAGAAGTAGGGGAGGATGTTGGCTTCTGATGTCGTTGTTGCTTCTTGGGGCGTTTTGTTGTGATGATATTTTTTTTTTGCGAAATATATCGCTGCTGCCTTCTTTATCAGTGACAAAAACACCGGCTTCGCGAAGCATCAGTATGCTGGTAGTTTTATCAAAAATGTGCAGGTTATCTTCCCAAAAACCATCGGTTTTTTCTGCGGCGACATAAGCTAAATTCGAGAGCAGCAGCACCAAAACGGCGAAGTTTGGCAACTTCCATCATTATATTGCGTAATTCAATAAGATAGGTTCCATGATTTGGACGACCAAAATGAGGCATTTCCCGTGGCAATGACACAATCTTCTAGTCTATGCTGTGCAGAAACGCGACAGCGTCGGTCATTGAAAAAAGCACCACACCCGCGTTCTGCGGTAAAGAGTTCATCATTCACGGGATTGTAAATGACACCACCAACAACTTTCCCTTGGCTTTCTAAGGCAATGGAAACAGCAAAAAAGGAATGCCATGGAGAAAATTTGTGGTGCCATCTCAAAGGGTCAATAATAAAACGGTGTTGTGAATCTTCTCCAATGATTTCTTCAGACTCTTCCATCAGAAAACCAAAACTTGGGGCGCGCTTTGCTTAATTCATTGAAAATAATTTTTTCCGCTTTGCGATCTGCTTGGCTGAGGTCATCTGCTGGATTTTTTTAGGCTTAAATGCCTTTTTTGAGAACTCTTTCTAATTTTAGGCGAATGTGTTCGTTGCCGGCAATGATATTTTTTTTGCGGAATATATCGCTACCACCTTCTTTATCGGTGACAAAACCTCCGGCTTCACGAACCATCAGTATTCCAGCAGCCATATCCCAAATTTGTAGATTGTCTTCCCAAAAGCCATCGGTTCGGCCAGAAGCAACATAAGCTAAATCAAGAGAAGCAGCACCAAAACGGCGCAGTCCAGCAACTTCCATCATCACATTACGCAATTCAATAAGATAGGCTCCATGATCTGGGCGACCAAAATGAGGCATGCCTGTGGCAATGACACAATCTTCTAGTCTGCGCCGTGCAGAAACGCGACAGCGGCGGTCATTGAAAAAAGCACCACACCCACGTTCTGCGGTGAAGAGTTCATCACTCACGGGATTGTAAATGACACCAGCAACGATTTTTCCTTGGCTTTCTAAGGCAATGGAAACAGCAAAAAAAGGAATGCCATGGAGAAAATTTGTAGTACCATCTAAAGGATCAACAATAAAACGGTGTTGTGAATCTTCTCCAATGATTTCTTCAGACTCTTCCATCAGAAAACCAAATTTGGGGCGCGCTTTGCTTAATTCATTGAAAATAATTTTTTCCGCTTTGCGATCTGCTTGGCTGACATAATCTGCTGGTCCTTTTAAAGACACTTGCAAATTTTGCACTTCACCGTAATCACGCACCAACGAGCGTCCTGCTTTCATTGCAGCTTGCACCATGACATTCATGACTGCAGAATGGGCCATTTTTTATTCCTTTATTTATCTTTTTCATTTGCACGACGCAAATAAATCAACTCATTGGTGTCTACAATGATACGTTCACCAGCATTCATAAAGGGGGGAACAAGAATACGAATTCCGTTTTCAAGAATGGCGGGTTTATAAGAGGAGGTAACCGTTTGTCCTTTGATGGCAGGATCGGCTTCCGCAATCGTGACAGCAACTTGATCAGGAAGTGAGATGCCAATAGGCTTTTCTTGATAAAGTTCAACTGTGACAGTCATCCCATCTTGGAGAAACGCAGCACGTTCACCAACAAAATCCTTTTGAAGTTCAAGTTGTTCATAAGATTCTGAATCCATAAAGACCAAAGCATCCCCTTGTTGATAAAGAAATGTGAAATCCTTTTGTTCAAGGCGCACGCGTTCAACTGTCTCAGCAGCGCGAAATCGCTCATTAAGTTTTGTACCATCAATCAAATTTTTCATTTCAACTTGGTTAAATGCACCACCTTTTCCTGGTTTTACAGCGTTGCATTTAACAGCAACCCATAAGCTTCCTTGATGTTCGATCACATTACCAGGGCGAATTTCATTGCCATTAATTTTCATCGTTTCTATCCAATTCTATTCTTGCAAAAAGAACTCTCTTGTTGTCTTTATGGCGCTTTTCTTTGCTGCCTTTAACGGTCAAGCTCTTTTGTTATTTTCGGGCTAAAATCCCTTTGATTAACCTTGCGGCTCTCTCATGGTCCTGTGTGCTCTTTATGGGCTTTCTCCTGCTTTTTGCAAAGAGAAAAGCTTAAGTAAAAAAGGACCTTTATGTATTTTTGCTTTTCAGCTCTTTGCAAGACCATAAAAAGCGCTCAGACGCAAGCTTTTTAAAAATTTGCACAAAAATTTTTTAGAATTTTTGGGGAAATTTATCCCGTTGTGTCGTAAAATATCATCATTGATGGCAATGATATAATTGATGGTAATGATATAAGTTCCATAAAACCATGAGGTGTTTTTAATTAAGAATATGTGAATACGGAGTTTATTATAGTGTCTCATGTGATAGAGCGTGGTGTGTTGTCACAGGGTGTTCGTTTGTATTCTCATCAGAGATCAGCTGTAAAAAGGCTTTTTTATCGAGGTTAGAACTCTAAATCTTTTGAGCAGCAGGTATTTTTCTGTACTTGATGCGATTTCATCATGAGAGTACGGGGGCAGTTGTTTTGTTAAGATATCAGCATAGAAAAAGGAAAGTAGAACATTTGAGATATCGGCCATTTCTTTTAAACGCCCTACGCTGAAACAATTTAAGCCGTTTTCATATTTCTGGATTTGTTGGAAAGTAACACCTAAATGTTGACCTAATGTTTTTTGAGACATCTTCAACATTTTTCGTCTCAAACGAATTTTTTTGCCAATGAATTTGCCACTGAAAATGTCGTTATAAGGATTTTACCAAGACCCTAGAAAATGCTACACGGGATATAGAAAACTGTTCAGCTGCTTCAATCACAGATAGTCCAAGTTTTGCATTTACATCTTCGCGTAACAATTCACTAGGGTGTGGGGCATTTTTCATTATTTTTAGTATTCTTCTTTTCTTAAATCTCAAAGCTATAATTTACACTATTTTGTATTGTCACAATCTATAATAAAATTTATCCACTCTGGCTAAAAATGAGGTTTTTTATTGAGGTGCAAATCTCTTTGCCTTTCGCAAGAGCTTTTAAGTCTTTACGTGTAAAATATAGAGAATGTTTACATTAAATAGCGGGTTCATTTGGGCTGAGTACTTATATGAGCACGTGGTTCTCCGTTCACATTATACTGAAGAAGAGACACTATAACTCTACTATTTAATTGTATTCTATAACTCAAATTCACACCCATGTTTTGCTGCTTTTGAGGTTGATCTGTATAGATCACATTATATCCATTCCGTCGCAACAGATTGATAAATAAAGGAGTAAAGCTGTCTGCTGTATTATTTTTCTTTATAAGAAGTGTGGTTGTAGCTGGTGGTAGAGATCTCTTGATATCGCTAATAAATTTGTTAGCGACTAATTGTGCCTGACGCTTTGTAAGACTTTGATCAACATAATTTGATGAATAACTGCCTACAGATGCGCAACCTGCCACCAACACAACCGGTGACAGCAATAAATATTTTAACATCTTTAATTCCCCTTACTTATTGTTGCTCTTTATTTGCGAAGCTCCTCTTCCAGAAATAAGAGCAACTTTACTTATAGCCATTAACAACATATCGGTATCTAATCAATAGGTTAATTAATCAATGAATAATGGTTTCAGCTGTAAAGGCTGCTTGAAGTGCTTCTGGTGGCGTATATTTTAATAAACTGCTGCTTTTAGTGATATGATAAAAAAGCAATTTTTTGCGTTTGCATGTTAAGAGCATGTCCTCTATCACTATTATAAAATGATGTGTTAAGTGTTATTCCAGATTGATCAAAAAAATTTTCAAGCATTGCTTTTTGAGGGCTATCTTTTTTAAAATACGTATGAATGCTTATTCTGTTTTTTTAAATACTGTCGTTTGAGGTGTGGTGCTATAAGACATAAAACTTTGCACATGTGATGTTTTTATGAGAGTGTGTGGTGAATATTTGAGGGGGAGCTTGTCCGGATAATCTTGTGAAATGAACCACATAAAATGGGAAGCTAAAAGAGTTCTGTTCTGAGAAGACGGATTGTTTCCCAACCGGATAGGGAAGGGGCTTCTGTCCTTTGAGGGGTGGGAGGCAAGTCAAGAATAGAGAGTGTAGCGCCCTATATTATGATGTTAAAAGCTTTCATTTTGATCAGAGATGAGCTGTAAAATGGCTCTTTGTTTTATCGAGGTTAGAACTCTAAATCTTTTGAGCAGCAGGTATTCTTCTGTACTTGATGCGATTTCATCATGAGGGTATGGGGGCTGTTGTTTTGCTGAGGTGTCCGCATAGAAAAAGACAAGTGGAACATTTAAGATATCGGCAATTTCTTTTAAACGCCCTGCGCTGACACGATTTAAGCCGTTTTCATATTTCTGGATTTGTTGGAAAGTAACACCTAAATGTTGACCTAATGTTTTTTGAGACATTTTTAGCATTTTTCGTCTCAAACGAATTTTTTTGCCAATGAAAATGTCGTTATCAAGATTTTTGGCTCGCATTTTAAAGCCCCCGCCGGTTGCGAGCGCCCTCGCGTTGGTATTCCGGGAGTCTAAAAACACTGAACTCAAATCAGCATTTTGCTTTTAGTGCTTAAAGCACCTGGACAGAGCAAAATCTCCCGGAATTTCTATAAATTTTATCTTTTTGATGCAGAGAGGAGTATTTTAAAAAACAGGAAGGAGCTTTATTGCTTCTTTGTGCGCTTTTTCTAGTTGTGCCTTATCCATGCCTTGGAGCATTATTTCAAGATCAGGAGCTTGCATTTTTGCCTCCTTTGCGAGCATATACCATGCCGCTGCCATTATTATATCGCCTTTTGTTCCTGTGCCATCTCGATAAAGCCTTGCAAGGGAAATCTGTGCTGGTGCTACCATGTTGATCGCATTTCTTTGAAGTAAATGAAAAGCACGCTGAAAATCTGTTTCTCCTCCACGCCCCTGTACAAGCCATTGTGCTAAATGAAGTTGAGCTTTTAAGTGGTTGTTTTGAGCCGCTACCTCCATGAGCTTGCGGGCATTGCGATCATCTTTTGGTCGCTTTAACGTGCCTAAGGAAAGAATTTTTGCAGCAGAAAAAGCCGCTTCAGCATCCCCAAGAGCAGCACCTTTTAAGTACCATTTTAAGGCTTGCTCTATTGCTTCATTTTCACGACTTTGGGAAGAAACACCAGGGAGAGCTTGTTTTTCCTGTGAGGCCTTATAAAGAAGCAGTTGTCCATAATAAAAATAGGCTTCCTTGACGCCTGCTTTGACAGCTTTTTGAATGAATTGCGCACCAAGTTCTTGATTTTGTTTTATAAAGTTACCATCAAACAACATAAGTCCATAGCGTAGTTGTGCTTGGGGCTCCCCCTGTTTTGCAGCGCGTTCAAACCATAAAGCAGCACGCGCACCGTCAATAGGAACAGCGCATCCTTCCATATAAATTCGGGCAAGAAGAGTTTGTGCAAAAGGATCATTTTTTTCAGCACGTCGGAGTGCTTCACGAAAAGCTTTTAAATAATAACCTTGGATGTAATAGTCATAGGCTTGGTCATAGTCTCCAGCTTTTAAGGGCTGAAAGGGTTCTTGAGTGTTTGAAGCTTCTTGAATCGTATTGAAAGAGCTTTCAGAATTTGAGATTTCTTCAGTGTTTCCCGCTGAACTTACAGCAGAACTTGCAAGCCCAATCACGCCTAAGATAAGCAGCTTCACGCTTCTCTTGATCATGGTGTTTTCTCCTCATTACCGATCAGAATTTTCACATTTTTTTTTCATCATTACAAGCCGTATAAGAATCTCATTTCTATATTACTTTTTATCTCTCAGTTTTTCGTCTTGGTTCAAGGTAGGGTTGGGTAAGTTAAAAAAGTAGCATAAATGTCGACGAGAGACAGACTGTTTAAAACAGTTCTGTTAAAAATAATACAGTCCTGTTAAAAATAATAATGATGAGGGGTTATCGTATGTAAAGATGCTTATCTTCTATTATATCAATGGCTTATCCCCCTAAAATGAAAAAATGCTTACAATGGAGGTTGCTTTTTAAAATACGTATGAATGCTTATGAATAGCGCACGCTATCCGTGTGATGTTAGCTTGCATTCTCATCAGAGATCAGCTGTAAAAAGGCTTTCTTTTTTACCGTTGTTAGAACTCTAAATCTTTTGAGCAGCAGGTATTCCTCTGTGTTTGATGCGATTTCATCATGGTGGTATGGGGGCTGTTGTTTTGTAATGATATCGGCGTAAAAAAAGGCAATGGGAACATTCAAGATATCAGAAATTTCCATTAAACGCCCTGCGCTGACACGATTTAAGCCTTTTTCATATTTCTGGATTTGTTGGAAACTTACGCCTAAAGCGTGCCCTAAAGTTGTTTGAGACATTTTTAGCATTTTTCGTCTCAAACGAATTTTTTTGCCAATAAAAAGATCAATATTAAGATTTTGAGATTGCATTTTTCCCCGCCGGTTGCGAGCGCCCTCGCATGAGTATTCCGGGAGCTTGAAAATACTGAGTTCTAGTCAGCCTTTTTGCTTTTAGTGCTTAAAGCACCTGGACATAGCAAAAACTCCCGGAATTCCGGGATACCCACAAAGTGGGTTCATCTTTACGCTAGAACTTAGGGTTTTCAAGGCCCCTTTTGGTCGTTGCGTATGCGACCAAAACATCTTTTAATTCATAAAGTAATTTCAGGAAATTTACAATAAAAATAGTTTTTTACTTACAAAATTTGTTTTTTTATGAGAGGCTATCCGCTTCTTAAATCTCTCTGGAATGATTGTCAAAATCATGACATCAGCCCCGCGTTTATTAAAGAGACTAAAATGATCTTCTACGGTAGTGAATTTACACGCGGTATCTTCATTAAAATTTGCACAATCGCTTGCTGTTTGAGGAAGGGTGGGGGATGATCGTTTCTCTGTGCTATAGGATGTGTGTGTCTGTGGAATGTGGTGGGGTGGCATGTGGTTTTGGGTGTGCGCTTTAAAAAATAAACATAAGCATTATTCAAATTTAACGTGATGCATGAATTGTATCTGTATTAAAAGAGAAATCAGCTTCTTGTAAGCGCATAATAAGTTTGGAAAATGTTTCGTTTACGTGTTCTTTAAAAGAAAGGTAGTAAACTCCACCAACATCTGAAAGCATTTCAATGCCTTCTTTTTGTAGAATAGCAATCCTCTCAAGAGGAAGTGTGGCAGCTAACATGCCCATTTCGAAAATAACGTTTTGTCGTGCACGGGGTTGAATTTTTTCTGCACCTTGAGATATAGCATAACCCATGTCATCATGCGTGAGGAGTACAATACCAAAACTTATAGAACTGTCACAAATTTCTTTTTTCAAAGTTTGAATGATGGGTAAACCATTACCACTCGTGTTTTGTAAGATGTATGGTTTGAGACCAAGCTTGAGAAGAATAAGTTCAAGTTGCTCTAGAGCAATATGGTCATGGCCATGAACGATAAAGATTTTTTTATTTGAAGGATTGGAGGCAGTTTTTGAGGAAGGAATCGTTGATGTTTCTTCTAGATGCTTTGCTAAATCTTCTATTAACTTTTGTTTTATGTTTTCTTTGCCTTGAACGTTGATTGTTCCTGTGCTTTCATACCAATTAATAACGCCTCCTTCGGAGGTTTTGATCTGATATCCTTTAGAAGAATTAAGTGATAGAAACTTAGTTTCTATGATTTTATATCCAGCTGTTTTAACTATATCTTTAAGGTCTTCGAAGGTGCCGCTATATTTCACTGTTTATATTCTTTCAATATCGCTGGTTATTAATATAAAATGTTGATTTATTTTTATAACTATTTGAATTTAAATAGCTTTATGATTTCATTTTCTTATACAATGCACAAAAAGAGACGGTCACCTTCCATTCAATTGATTGAAACGTGGGAAAACTTGACTAAATGATGGGAAATTTTACTGCGTGATGAAGCGATCTGATTGAATTGTGAATGAACGAAACGAATTTTTCTCCTATTTGTATATGCCGTTATGTGCCCTATGTAAGAAGCACGAAAGTTAACGCTTTATTTATAAATTCTCCTCCTATATTACAAGGGGGTTTTCTCACATTTTTCTTGCATTGTTTTAAGCAGTATTAAGGGGTTGTCGTTCCCCAAAATGACTTCTTCTACAGCAATGAATTCACATCCAGTCTTTAAGACTTCATCAAAGGTTGAAAAATCGCTTCCTGCTTGGATAATGGCGGGGGTTTGCATAATTTCTGCCCACCATGTTGCTAACTGGAGATTGCGGGGGTGCGCTTGGGGTTTTTTATCAGCACCGAGTTTTCCAAAGAACAGGTAATCAACACCTGTTTCCGCTGCAAGCATAGCACTATGGCGATTGCGTAAATTGCCAAAGCCTATAATTTTTTGTTCCTTTTGCTGATTTTTGAAGCTTTCAAGAGCGTTAAGATCATTTTCTATGTGCAATCCATCAGCCTTTATGCGCCCAGCAATGCGGCTGTCATCAGCAATGAGAAGGGCTGCGTCATGATGTTGAATATCTTCTGCGTAAGTTTGCGCTTGTTGTTGTAAAAAAGAGCTATCATCTTTCAATTTTTCAGAATCATAGAGGATGACGCATGCAAAAGACTTTGTTTGTAAAATTTGCTGCAAAAATGTGTGTGGGGTGTTGCGCCGAACATCAAGTGTTAAAATCAACTGAGGGAAAAGAGGTGGATCAATTGGTTTATTTTTTTGTTGTGTCATGTCAAATCCCTGTTTCTTAGAAAAAATAACGCTTAAAAATTAAAGTTTCATTCTATTATGCTTATTTGCAATGAAAGTGACCACCATTTTCACGTAATTTAAAGGATTTGTGGGTGTGTGGAAGCCTGTTTATGAGAAATGAGAGTGTTTTTAAGCATAATATGTTACCTTTTCGCTGTGATACACGTATGGACGCTTTTCGTTCTTTTGCCTTTAAAAAACTTTTGCTTTTAAAAAAATAAACGCTTAAAATGAAACTTGACTCTTAAAAATTAAAATTTCATCCTGTTCATGCTTGTTGGCAATAAGGGTAAGCACCATTTTTATGGGACTTCAAGGGGGGTGCAACGTGTGGGAGTCCACTGATGAAGTACCAAGGTATTCTTGAGCATAATACTCAACCTTCTCATCGTGATACACGCATTGACGTTTTTCGTTCTTTGGCCTTATTGACGATTTTCATCAACCATATTCCCAGAACGATCTATGAGTCTTTTACTCATAGAAATTTCGGTTTTTCTGATTGTGCAGAAGTGTTTGTTTTGCTTTCAGGGATTGCTCTTGGGTTAAGCTTTCATGGACGGTTACAGCAAAAATCCTTTGCTTTTATTATCCGAAAACTTTGGTACAGAGCTCTGCAGCTCTATGGTGCATATCTTTTTACTACTTTTGTCACGTTAAGTCTTTTTTTTGCTGCCTTTTTATTATGGCGAACAGAAAAACTTTTATCGATGAACAATGTGGGACTCTTTTTTAAAGAGCCTGGTATCGCATTTTTGAGTACCTTAAGCTTTGGGCATCAATTGGGATATAATAATATTCTTCCTCTTTATATCGTTTTGATGTTTTTTGCGCCTTTTATCCTTTATTTGAGTTGTAAGCAGACAAAATGGCTGCTTTTGGGCTCCTTTACACTGTATCTTATCTGCGGATTTTACAAAATTGCTCCTCCTTCTTATCCTTTAAAGGGAAAGTGGTTTTTAAATCCTTTGTCTTGGCAATTCTTATTTGTCATAGGATTGACCAGTACTTTAGCGCTTAAACAAGGAAAAAAAATCGCTTTTCAGTCTTTTTGGATTGTTTGTGCGGCAGCGTATCTCTTGTTGGCGCTGTTATGGGTTCGCTTAAATTGGTGGGGCATTTTGGGGTGGCTTGGCTGGTCTTCCCCATTGTTGAACTTTAATAAAACCTTTTTAAGCTTGCCACGTTTACTCCATGTTCTTGCATTAGCCTTTCTCATTCTTTCTTTGCCGCGCATCAATAAATGGTTTTATGTCTCTCAGAAACATCCTTTAGCAATTTTAGGAAAACATAGTTTACTGGTCTTTGTAACGGGAACCATTTTTGCGATGTTTGGACAAATTATAAAAACAGTGATGACAGAAACGTTTTTTTCCGATACCCTCTTAATAATAACGGGTATTGCTTTGCAATTTGGAGTCGCTTATTATTGTGAAAAACGGCAATCTTGGCAGTGGTCCTTTTCAAGGAAAATGATCCGTTTATAAAAAACATTCCTATAGTGTTTATTGGGCACGTTAACCTTAGTATAAAAAGTGCGTTGCGCAAAAAAATTAAAAGAGGTAGCAGTTTTAAAAAAAAGCGTTCTACACAGCAACAAAAGAAACTTTTTAATACTCTGTTCGTTGAAGAGTGTGATTTTGTGCTGATACTTGGAGTATAAAAGCGTGAGTGTACATAAACGTCCATATGATGAACCTATTATCATGATTGAGCATAATGCTTTTGAAAATGCTTTCAATCGTCTCTATGAAGAAACAATGGCGCTGATTGAAAAAACCGCAGCGTATATTGACTCAGAAGGGAAATTAGTGGCACGTTCCCTTTCGACAGAGGTTTCTGCAGTTTATGCAAAAGAGGCTATGTATTTAAGTACACGACTTATGCAAATCGCTTCTCAACTCCTTCTTCTTCGCGCAGAGCGTGAAGGGGAAATGTCATCAGAACAAATAAAAAAAGAAATTGTAAAAGTGTCACTTCATACACCGACATTGGAACTTGAAACCCCGCATTGGCATGAATTGCCAGAAATTTTTCGCCAATTTGTTTCTCATTCATTGCGTTTAGAAGCGCGGATAACCTATATGCGTGCTGGGTGGGAAACTGCGGCCTCCTGTGCTCTAGAAGATGATAATCCAGTGGGAAAACAAATCGAATTGCTCAAAACAGCCTTTGGGCGTTCTTAGAGGTACTCCCTTGCTTTGTGCGAAGGGGAAATGTCATCAGAACAAATAAAAAAAGAAATTGTAAAAGTGTCACTTCATACACCGACATTGGAACTTGAAACCCCTCATTGGCATGAATTGCCAGAAGTTTTTCGCCAATTTGTTTCTCATTCATTGCGTTTAGAAGCATGCATTTTTTTCATTTAGAGATGCTGCTGTAGTTTAAGCGTTCTGGTAAATAAGGGGCGGCTGTAGTTTAAGCGATGATAATCCAGTGGGAAAACAAATCGAATTACTGAAAACAGCTTTTGGGGGTGTTTTGAGAAGAATAGCGCCTTGCTTCTTTCTTACGATATTTAGAGCAGTATACCCATTTTTTTTTACAACCGAAATTTCACAATTAAAACTAATCTAGAGTGCTTTTTTCTGCCTAATTTCTATTTGGCGTAGAAATATCTTGAGCTTATAGCTTAGAGGGGGTGTATAAGTATTGATTTCGAATATGGCATGGGATGGAGTATGGTTGGTCTTATGGAAATCGACTTTGGTTGATTGCAGCTGGAATACTTTCTGTTGATCTATCGTGTGATTTTGTTTTGGTTATGATAATGATCTGGCTCTAAGATAGAGTAGGGGCTTGTACATCAATTTATTTATGCTCTATAATTTATGCCTATAAGGCTGCTGTAAAGTGTGTGTTATGAGGATGATACACATTGTTACAGTTTTTGGGCTTCTTTTGTTTTGAATGGAAGGTATTTTCCTTCGCGTAAAATAAAATATCCAAAATAAAGTGCCATATAGTGCCATATAATGAATGTCCCATGGGTTCCCTGTGCCCCCATGCAATGTTCCTCTCTATGCAATGTCATTGTGGTGTGATGGGTATATTCAAAAACACCTCTCAGTTCTTATTCACATCCGTTGAGCCTCTCTCATCTTTACGCTTGCAAAGGCAAAAGCCGGCACGATCATCATCTTTGCCAGTTCCCAATGTTGCGGTAGCCTTTGGAACTTGAGACAATTCATTAGAGGCATTTTTAGTCCTTTCTTGTACAGTTTCACTCTATACGGCAATCCCACGTTTCATATGTAAGAGAATGGTTTTGATTGCTTCAATATAAACAGATTTGTAATGAGAAAATCTTAGGATATTCGGGATTCTTATGCAACATACAAAATAATTAATTATCATTATAAATCAACGTGTTGTCTTGTTATGGTAGCGTCATGCTATAATGTAAAAAGTTTTCGTAAAGTGTGTACCATCCATTGCATAGCCTCTTTACACATTATGAATGTGCAATCCAGCACTGATCTATTTGCTCGCTTGCGATGTTTAACCGTTATGGCATTGGAAATGATATAGAAAGGGAATATTTATGCTTTAGAGGGTGCTTGATCGGGTGCTTGATCGGGTGCTTGCTTGTGATGTGTGAATGGTTTTGATTGATTTCAGTTACGCTTCATAAAGTATGCTTCATAAAGATGCTGTTCGTTGCGTGTTATAATTGTATAAATTTGGGGGGATGATTATCTTTTTACTGGTTTTGTCTTGTACTGCTGTTTTCTTTGTGGTCTTGTCTTTATTCACATCTTTATTCACAGGGGGGAAAAGTGTATAGACTGTAGTTTATGGCAGAGACGATTCGTATTATAGGCATTGATCCCGGATTACGGCGTACAGGGTGGGGCGTTATCGATGTTGTGGGTAATCGTCTTCAGTTTATTGCAGCAGGGACGGTTTCTTCTGATGTAAAGTGTGAGCTGGCTTCCAGACTATGTCAGATCCACAAAGGTCTTTCAGAGGTTGTGCATCAATTTATGCCTCATGAAGCTGCTGTAGAACATGTGTTTGTCAACAAAGATGCTACAGCAACTTTAAAACTTGGGCAAGCGCGTGCAATTGCACTGCTGGTTCCTGCGCAAGCCAATCTTCCTGTTTTTGAATATGCGCCCAACAAAGTGAAAAAATCGGTTATTGGGGTTGGACATGGGGCTAAAGAACAAATCCATATGATGGTCAAAGTTCTCCTCCCACGGGCTGAATTTGATAGCAGTGATGCGGCTGATGCTCTTGCTCTTGCTCTTTGTCATAGTATGCACCGTAACAGTATTAACCGATCTTATCAGGCAAGGATAGCGATATGATTGGGGGGGCAACATGATTGGCAAATTAAAGGGCACCCTTGAACATATCTTTGATGATCATATCCTTCTTGATGTGCACGGTGTGGGGTATGTTGTTTTTGTGTCAAATCGGCTGCGTCCTTCTTTGCCCTCTGTTGGGGAGGCGTTAAGCCTTTTTATTGAAACGCATGTTCGGGAAGACGCAATTCGCCTTTTTGGTTTTGCGACAAGAGCGGAACAGGAGTGGTTTTGTCTTCTACAAAATGTTCCTGGAGTAGGGGCAAAGGTTGCTTTGGCAATCTTGGGTACTTTATCGCCAGATGAACTTGCACAGGCTATTGCTTTAAACGATATTGCAATGATTAGTCGAGCGCCGGGCGTTGGTAAAAAAGTCAGTGAAAGAATTGTGGGTGAGTTGAAAAGTAAAACACTCCCCTTTGAACAAGCGCTCAAGACTGTTTCGGTTTCTCAGCGTGAGATGACCAATCAACCTGCGCATGATGCGCTTTCCGCGTTGATGAAGCTAGGGTTTGAACGGGAGCATGCATCCCGTGCTCTTGCTCTTGCGATGAACGCTCTTGAGGGCGAAACTGTTTCTTCTGCCCTGCTGATCCGGCATAGTCTCAAATTGCTTTCTTCTCCTACTTAAAATCAAGGTAACAATGCATAAAGATGAAGATAAACGCCTTCTGGGTTCCGCCCCCCTTCCTAACGATCCAGATCGTTCCTTAAGACCACAAGTTCTCGATGACTTTATTGGTCAAGAAGCGGCACGGGCTAATTTAAAAATATTTATTGAAGCAGCAAAAACGCGGCAAGAAGCGCTGGATCATGTTTTGTTTGTAGGACCACCGGGGCTGGGAAAAACAACGCTTTCACAGATTATGGCAAAAGAATTAGGCGTTAATTTTCGCTCTACTTCAGGGCCGGTCATCGCTAAAGCAGGAGATTTAGCCGCTCTCTTGACCAATCTTGAAGAACGTGATGTCTTGTTTATTGATGAAATTCATCGCTTAAATCCGGCGATTGAGGAAATTCTTTATCCAGCCATGGAAGATTATCAACTTGATTTGATCATTGGGGAGGGGCCGGCCGCACGCTCGGTGAAAATTGATCTGGCTAAATTTACTTTGGTAGCGGCAACCACACGTTTGGGGCTTTTGACCACACCGCTGAGAGACCGTTTTGGCATTCCAATTCGTCTCAATTTTTATACGATAGAAGAATTGGAATATATTGTGCAGCGTAATGCGCGGCTTTTTGCCGTCAAGATCAGTGATGATGGTGCCCATGAAATTGCACGCCGAGCACGGGGGACCCCTCGTATTGCTGGGCGGCTTTTACGGCGCGTTTGTGATTTTGCTTTGGTTAAACAAGCAAAACAAATTGACCAAAAAATTGCCGATGAAGCGCTTTCGCGCCTTGAGGTTGATCATCTTGGGCTTGATCCGCTTGACCGCCGCTACTTGCTCCTGATTGCGGAAACTTTTTTAGGGGGACCGGTGGGGATTGAAACAATTGCTGCTGCTTTATCAGAACCACGCGATGCCATTGAAGATATTGTTGAACCGTATTTGCTCCAACAAGGTTTTATTCAAAGAACCGCTCGTGGACGCATTCTAACTGAAAAGGCTTGGAGCCATTTAGGGCTTTCTGCTCCAGCCTCTACAACGTCTATACAAAGGCGTTCTCAACTTTCTGATGCTCAAGACAATTCATCACTTCAGACGTCTTTATGGGATGGGGAAGATGACTAAGGCATCTCTTTATTAAAGAAACTATTTGAACCTTTTATAGCAAGGTCATAAAATACAAGAGATGTGCTGCCTTTAACATATTCTGGTCGAAAAGGTTTGTCCCTGGTGAGGGGTTGTGCTTTTGCTTTTCACAACTTCAACACAAAAATGTGTTCAATCTTTTGATTGATAAACAATTTGCTATATTAGCTATATTAGATGATTTTATGGGATATGAAGTCGATGACAGAAATAACACCTTTTAAGAGCAATCATACAAACGCTTTTCATAATTTTCAGGTCCGCGTTTATGTTGCGGATACAGATTTTTCCGGTGTGGTTTATCATGCGCGTTATCTTGAGTTTTTTGAACGAGGACGTTCAGAGTTTTTACGGGATACCGGTTTTAATAATAAGATGTTAGCAGCAGGGGGTGAGGGGGAAAAACTATTTTTTGTTGTTCGTCATATGGAAATTAATTTTTCAAGACCAGCTAAAATTGATCATCTTTTAGTTGTTAAAACACGTATTACTCATATCCAAGGGGCCCGCTTTTTTATGGAGCAATCTATTTTGCATGAGGCGATTACGTTGGTAACAGCCAAAGTTGAAATTGCTCTGATTAATGAGGAGGCAAAACCGCGACGTTTACCCAAAGAGCTTTTTGCAAAAATACTTGGTTAAAAGTATTATTCATTGAACCAGCAGTTTTAGGAGAGATCAGCAGATATAAAGTAATCTATAATCTAAGACTATACATTTATTATAGCCTAAATGTTTTCCAATAAGGTTATATGATACAGCAAAAGAAAGCACCTCTGCTACAATAACTACAATAAATTGAAGATGATATCCCACAAAATTAAACACGCTTCATCCATGTTATGATTCAAAATCAATGTCATATCATCCATTTTCTGCTATAAGCTCAAGATATTTTTCTTTCTTTTGAAGAAAGGTTTGTTGGCATCAGAAAACAGCGAAAAGTACAAAATATAAAAAGAAATAAAAATGTATATACCCAGCAACATATTGCAATAAAGTGATAATAAGCTATTAGGTCGAAAATTGTCTCAAAACACCCAAAGGGTGTTTTTAAGCAATTTGATTTGTTTCTTTACTGGATTATCATTTGGCATCATAAGAGCGCGTGTTTCATCCATTTCTATCCATCATGCATGACTTTATGTGCTATAATGCGCGATTTATGTGCGCTTCTAAGCGTAGTGAATGAGTGAGAGATCAATGTATATAAAGCAGAAATGTATTCTTGATTTAAAGTTTCAAAAGCATATTAGTCTATATAATATATTGACTGAGAAAGATAAATTATCACTTCTCACGGGCACAAACCCCAATAGAGGAATAGAATAAAATACTTTCATTTCAAATCTGTTCATGTTGAAACAATTAAAATCATTTGCTTATACATCATAAGAGAGCAATATAAATCATTGAAAAAAATTGAAAAAATGTTCCTTATGGATCATTCTCAATGCAATAATGATCAAATATCGCAAGTGAGAAAGAGAGCGAAGAAGCCGGTTTTCATGAAGTAAAGATATGAAAAGGCTTTTTTCATGTAACAGAAGCTTGTACGTTATACCATAGTGCCAGAGAGATGATAGGCATTGAAAAAGGCAAATTCACAACACAATGAGATTACATGAGACTTACACTAGATTATATAGGACTTATAGGGGGCCTGGGTGAGGTGCATTGTTGTGAGGCGTTTTAGGGTGGTTTAGTGTCGTTTTTTGCCCGATGATGTACCCCGTAGTAATTCGATAGAAAATGAGAGAAACAATAGCCTGAGGCAAAGCGTCATCTTTTATGATGATAACATATTTATTTACAATGATAATTTACGGCGTTGTCACTTTCAGATAATTCTGAAACTTGTAAAATTTTTTCTTTTCAAGCTCTATTGCCGCGAATTAATCAAAAACATTTTCTTACATGTCACAAGTGGGGTTGGTGAGTGGATACAAAAATACTTAAGAAAGGAATAAAATACCTCTTACGAATCTTTTCAAGTGCTAAGACTTATCACTGTATTTTAAGCTGGAAATGCGTATGATGATTTAGCGTTCTTTTCATGAGCGTAAAGATGGTGGTGCATAATAGATTTAATATCATGCATTTTTATATCTTTTATTTTTATAGTATTTATGGAGAAGTTCTTATCGTTATATTTTTCATAAATGCTGTTGTGAAATGAGGAGGGGCCTGCATTGAGGGATGTCTCTCGTCATCACTTTTTAAGGAAATTTAAGAAACAAGTCTTGTTTTAGCGCATGGATTTATGTGAGACTAGAGTTTTTACTTAAATTTAGAAACTATAAAATAATCTGTTTTATAAAATTTAAAAAATGCATCTTTCATTTAGAGGGACAAAAATTATGCCGCATTTAGAACTAACGAATCCGGAAACAATTGGAATGTTGCATTTGTTTATGCAAGCGAGTTGGATCGTGAAAGGTGTTATGATTGGGTTGCTGCTCGCTTCCATCTGGAGTTGGGCAATTATTTTTGATAAAATTTTTACGTATCGGAGAATACGGCGTGAAATAAAGCAGTTTGAACGCACATTTTGGTCTGGCAAAGCGCTAGAAGATCTTTATGCATCATGCAAAAGTCAACGTACCAATAGTATATCCGCAGTTTTTATAGCAGCAATGGTTGAATGGAAAAAATCTCTTGAAAAAGGGACCCATACATCGAAAAGTTTGCAGAGCAGAATTGATAAGGCTATGGATTTGACGCTGGGACGTGAAAGTGAAAAAATAGAATCAAAATTAAGTTTTCTTGCGACACTGGGATCTGCGGGACCTTTTATCGGACTTTTTGGAACAGTTATTGGTATTATGGAGTCTTTCCTTTCTATTTCAGCTTCTCAAAATACGTCACTTGCCATTGTCGCGCCAGGGATTGCAGAAGCGCTTTTGGCAACCGCTATTGGTTTGTTTGCAGCAATTCCAGCCGTTATTGCTTATAACAAGTTGACTCATGAAAGTGCGCGCATCATTGCACAAATAGAAAATTTTGCCGATGAATTTTCAACAATTGTATCGCGGCGTATTGATGAAACACGCACAGCACCTTCCTCTTTATAAAAAGGATCTTATCCATGGGCGTTTCTGTTGCTTCTTCTTCTCGCAAAAATACACGTAGGCGGCATCATTCACGAAGCCAACTGATGAGTGAGATCAATGTCACTCCTTTTGTGGATGTCATGCTGGTCTTGTTGATTATTTTTATGGTCTCTGCCCCTCTTTTAGTAAATGGTGTTCCTTTAGATTTGCCTCGTAGTCAAGCGGGTCCCGTACGAGCTCAAAAAACACCCCTTACGGTTTCACTTGACGCGCAAGGGCGCTTTGCCATTAATCAAGATTATTATGAAACGTCACAGGCCCTGATTGCACACCTGAAAACTCTTCTGGAAGCAGATGCTACACAAAAAGATCAACGAGTTTTTGTGCGGGTTGCTAAAACTGTTGAATATCAGCAAGTATTAAAACTGCTGGCGGATATTCAAAAAGCGGGGTTTTCTCAAGTTGCGTTAGCAAGTCTAGCACAATAAATAATAAGTAATAAAATTTCGCATAACTGATTGTTTTTAAGATGTTTTTTAAATAGCATAGAGTGATTAAAAATGAAAAAATGTAAGGCATAAATAAGGCGTAAAGAATGAACAAAGACTCCTATCATAGCATGAAACGAGGCTTGGCTTTATCCCTTGTGGTCCATGTCATTTTTCTCAGTTGGGGAGCCATTCAGTTTACAAGCTCTGTCTCTTTACCACAACCATTGGAAGCAATTCCTATTACTCTTGCTCCTTTGGTGGACGAGTTTTCTTCTCAACAAGGAGCCGTGAAGGCTCCTATCCGTGCAATCCCTGCCGTTAAACCAACTATGCAACCACAAGAGAAAGAAGATGCACACCATATTGGAGAGGGACAAATAGATAGTCTTGCACCGTTTCAACCAAAGGAAAAGCTGCTCCCCGTTGAGACAACACCGCCGCCACCAAGTGAAAATACGCCGGATACATCTGCACCAGAACTTACAAAACCAGAATTATTAGAAGCAAAAACAGAGGATGCGCCCAAGGTTGCGCCTGAGATGCCTTTGGAGACACTGGAGGATGCGCCCAAGGTTGCGCCTGAGACGCCTTTGGAAGCACTGGAGGATGCGCCCAAGGTTGCGCCTGAGACGCCTTTGGAAGCACTGGAGGATGCGCCCAAGGTTGCGCCTGAG
>NZ_JBHILT010000003.1:34394-74136 GCF_042193405.1 Bartonella sp. TT110JLCBS | reverse complement strand
ATGCCTTTGGAGGCACCAGAGGATGCGCCCAAGGTTGCACCTGAGATGCCTTTGGAGGCACCACCGGAGGGTGCGCCCAAGGCTGCACCTGAGATGCCTTTGGAGGCACTACCGGAGGATGCGCCCAAGGCTGCACCTGAGACGCCTTTGGAGGCACCGGAGGATGCCTCTAAGGTTGCGCTCAAGCCTGCGCACAAAAATGAAGAAATGATATCGCCAAAAGAATTGGCTCCAACGGTCCCAAAAGTATCAGCAGAGCAGATTGTTCATCAAGCGCCCAAAATTGTACTTCCAGAAAAATCTCTTCTTCCACAGTTTAAACCAAAGTTTGACGGAGAATTTCCAAAGAAGAATGAGGCTGCATTGAATCAAAAGACGCCAAAGCTTAACAAGAAAAACCAAGAGAAACAGACCATTGAAGATATTTTAGCTCTGGAGGAAAATAATTTGCTCAATCGTGCGCGGTCACAAGGAGGGGGAGCAAAACGTTCTCATACACCAGAAGCTTTGGGTGCAAGAAAAAATATTAATGATACCACAAAAATGGCACAAACATTGGTCAATATTGCGGGGGGATGTATTCAACAGAAGCTTAAACTTGTGGCGCTTGGCGGCGATTTAAAAAACCGTCCGGTTGTGCGGTTGCGATTTTACTTAGACCGTGAAGGGATGGTTGTGGGTGATCCTATCATTGATCCCGTAAGCGGCCTTGAGAGTCAACAAGCTATTATGATAAGGCAGGTATATGCTGCTGTCTTTTCATGCCAACCTTATGCAGATCTGCCACGTGATCAATATGATCTATGGGGGCAAGGTTTTGACTTTAATGTTGATCCCCTCCAAGAAATAAGATGATAAACGAGAAAAAAGCGCTTAACGAAAGGACACATTCTATGATGACTATAACGAGACATAAAGTTTTTGCTTGGTTTATTGTCACTTGTGGGTTGTGGCTTTCAAGTATTTCATCCGGTTATGCGCAATTGAAAGGAACTATTTCGAGCGCTGATTTTAATCCCATTCCCATTGCAATTACAGACTTTATTTCCAATGATTCGATTGGGTTGAAAATATCTGCTGTGGTGACAGCCGATCTTGAACGGTCGGGGCTTTTTTTACCACTTGATAAAGAAATTTTTTTTGAAAACATTTCTAATCCTAATAAACAACCGCATTTTGCTTCTTGGCAGAAAATAAAAGCGCAAGGTTTAGTTACTGGGCAGGTCATGAGAGAAGTCGATGGACGTTTGAGGGTCGACTTTCGTTTATGGGATGTTTTTGGACAAAGGCAATTGAAAGGACGGCGTTTTTATACTGCGACAGAACGTTGGCGGCGTGTGGCACATATGATCGCAGATGAGATCTATAGTGAGATGACAGGAGAAAGTGGTTATTTTGATACACGAATTGTTTTTATCGATGAAACAGGCCCCCAAAATGCACGCGTTAAACGCTTAGCAATGATGGATCAAGATGGCGCAAATTTGATTTATATGTCTGATGGAAGTGAATTGGTGCTTACACCGCGGTTTTCTCCAAAAAGACAAGAAATGACCTATATGGCTTATGAGGACAATCAAGTACCTCATGTTTATCTCCAACAAATTGAAATGGGGCAAAGAGAGTTGATTGGAACGTTTAATAACATGACAATTGCTCCACGTTTTTCTTCTGATGGACAAAAGGTTATCATGAGTTTGTTACAAAATGATGGGAGTGCCAATCTTTACACCATGGATTTACGAACCCGTACGATGACGCGACTTACAACAACTTCTGCTATTGATACTTCTGCTTCTTATTCACCGGATGGAAAACAAATCGTCTTTTCTTCAGATCGTAGTGGAAAGCCGCAAATCTATAAAATGAATGCGGATGGGAGTGATATTCAACGTATTTCTTTAAACGAGGGGAGTTATTCAACACCTATTTGGTCTCCACGGGGTGACTATATCGCCTTTACAAAACAATTAAACGGACAATTTTCTATCGGTGTTATGCGCCCTGATGGACAAGGAGAACGAATTTTAACCACAGGGTTTCACAATGAAGGACCAACTTGGGCCCCCAATGGTCGTGTGCTGATGTTCTTTCGCAAAAATCCCGGTATGGGACCAAAAATCTATACGATTGATATTACGGGTCGCAATGAACGTCAATTACCCACCCCCAATGATGCTTCAGATCCAGCATGGTCGCCTTTGCTCAATATACAATAAAACAAAATGCTTAAAAACAGAATATAGAAGGAATACAGTCTCAAGTTTACACAATCTCAATAGTTTTTAATTATTTAAAAGAAGGAATTGATTATAGTGGGCATGGGGAGTTATGTAGGTTTCATCTATCATCTACGGTTGTTGATCGATAATGGAATTTCCTTGGGGGAAAATGCTTAAAAAAATTCAAAACAATACCTTGAAAAAATAGAGCCGAAAATTCTGAGATCTCTAGATTTCAACTTTTTATTCAAAGTGTCGCTATATATATTTTTTTAAACTTCCTCTTCAATTTTGTTTGTGAAGAGTTTGGTCTTGTCAGGGGGCTGTTGCTCTCTGATGTGTTTTATTCAAGTACGCGGTTGTTTTAGGTCTGAATATTGATTGATTGGTAAGAGCAAAAGGACAGATTTTTAAGATAAATGACGTTATTTTAGAAATATACGATGCCATAAAGTTAATGCCATAAAGTCAAAAATTTATCCGCAACAGATTAGAGAGATGTACCGGCTTTTTGTACAATACTTTGCTAAACAATCAGCTCTGGCTTTCCATTTGCTTATTTTTATTCTGTGATGTTGTAAAAACACTGTCCTTTGAAGTGTGGTGATATAGGGCGTATAAATAGGACGTATAAACCTCCTTGATATATTCTAAGTGTTTTTAAGTGCGTGGCGAATATTTAGGGGAGTGCATGTTTGTTGAGCCTTAAGTTTCAAGTGAATTTTATGAGTGATTCGTCATAGGAATACGTTAGGAAAATCCGAATTGTTTACAGGCTAGATCATTTTCATCACTTGAGGGTGGGGAGGTTAATCTTAAAGAACAACAAGATCGAATAGAGAGGGGATATAGGGATAATTTTTTGGGCATGTAAGAAAGGCGTGAGACTACAGAGCTTTGTATGCTTTCTTTTTGGGATTATGTTTTCTGCGATTGATTGTGGTTTTTTGTTGCACCAATGGCTTACCCCGCTATTGACGCGGGGCTTTTATATGTGCGGATAAAGAAGAAGAATGACAAATGCTTTTGAAGCTCTCATGAATGAAGAGAGGGCTTGTGCAAATGATGGAAATTATACAGATAATTTTGCCAAAATCTCATCACTGACATCAAAATTGGCATAAACATTTTGCACATCATCATCTTCTTCTAATGTTGAAATCAGTCGTAAAACGGACAAAGCTTTTTCTTCATCTATTGGTGCAAGGGTGGTGGCTTTCCAAATTGTTTTAATCGATTCTGCTTCACCAAGTTTTGCTTCAAGCATTTTTGAAACTTCACCAATATCTTCAAATGCGCAGGTAATATGATGTCCGGTTTCTTCTGATTGCACATCTTCGGCACCGGCTTCAATTGCTGCATCCATGATGTTATCGGCTGTCCCTGCTTCTGGCTTATAGATTATTTCACCAATCCGATTAAACATGAAACTGACCGATCCTGTTTCCCCTAAGGCTCCTCCTGATTTTGTGAAGGCGGCGCGCACATTTGAAGCGGTGCGGTTGCGGTTATCGGTTAAAGCTTCAACAATGACGGCAACGCCACCTGGTCCATAGCCCTCATAGCGTACTTCATCATAATTTTCGACATCGGTGCCTGACGCTTTTTTAATCGCGCGTTCAATATTATCTTTCGGCATCGATTGTGCTTTGGCATTTTGAACAGCCAGCCTTAAACGTGGATTCATGGCTGGATCAGGAGCACCTTGTTTTGCTGCTACGGTAATTTCGCGCGCAAGCTTAGAAAATATTTTCGAGCGCATAGCATCTTGACGCCCTTTACGGTGCATAATATTTTTAAATTGTGAATGGCCTGCCATAGTTTTCCTTCCTGTTTGAGGGCTTTCTTTCCAGTTGGACACTCTTTAGAATTTAAGGCGATAAAGCTCGCATCCCACCAGAATAAATGTGCCACAGCATGAGGTGAAATAATCGAATAAACCCTTTATAAGAAAATTCATCTTAAAGGTAAAGACACCTTAGTTGAGGATCATTACAAGAGAGATCTCTTGTCGTTGAGCAAAAATAACGCTATAACAGAATGTAATTTCATAGCAAAATGGTTTATTCCATGCCGCGCTTTGTTTTAGGAGTGGTTGGAGAGACCTAAACATATAAAAAAGTTCCAGTGCTCTTGAGTGGGCGGTAACCTGCCTCATAGAAGAGGCGCAGAAGAGGATTTATAAAAATGGCAACGCAACTTTTGATGCCCAAAGCAACAGCTGTTTGGTTGGTTGATAATACAGCTCTTTCTTTTGATCAGATTGCAGAATTTTGTAAATTGCATGTCTTGGAAGTAAAAGCTATTGCCGATGGTGATGCGGCTTATGGTATTAAAGGTTTAGATCCGATTAGTTCTGGGCAATTGACGCGTAGTGAAATTGCACGGGTGGAGGCTGATCAAAATGCACGCTTGAAAATTTCTCAATCGAGGGTGCATATTCCTGAAAAAAAACGTAAAGGGGCGCGCTATATCCCTCTTTCTCGACGCCAAGATCGTCCCAATGGTATCCTATGGTTGGTTACGAACCATCCCGAGTTGAAAGATGCACAAATTGCACGGTTGATTGGGACAACAAAAGCGACAATTGAACAAATCCGCCTTAGAACCCATTGGAATAGTGCAAATTTGGTTCCTCTTGATCCTGTAGGGCTTGGTTTGTGTTCGCAAATCGATTTAGATTTTGAGCTCCAGCGTGCGGCGAAAAATCGCCCTGTTGCGGCAGAAGAAGATAGGTCGTTACTTCCCGCTTCTCTGACGGAAAACGCTGCTCTAGAGGAAAATGAGGGTGAAGAAAATCTGCATAAGACTTTTGACGCTGATAAAGTTTTTGCAAAGCTGAACGCGCTGCAAAAAAATCGTCAAGATCAAGATCAAGATCAAGATCAAGATGATGCATAAAAAACCATGACGCATAAGGGAAACATTTCTTATAGAAATGTTAGAGGAATGGCTGAAGAGAAGGAAAATTGGCAGAGACTTAAAAGTAAAAATGATGACCAAAAAAATAGAAAAAATTTCGTCTTCATTAGGAATTAACGGTTATTCTTAAAAATATTTTTAAGAATTGACCCTTCTTTACGAAATTCAAGGAGAAACGGACTATGCGCTCTACCAAAAAAACCATCTCTCATTCCTTAGCTATCCTCTTTCTTTTCTCACTATGCTTGGGTGGGTGTGGCAAAAAAAATGTCGGTGCACTTAACGGTATGAATGGCGCTTATATGAATGATGCTGGTTTGAATCAGATGTCACCAGGTTCAGGACAAGAATTTACGGTTAATGTGGGTGATCGCGTGTTTTTTGGTCTCGATTCTTCTTCACTTGATGCTGATGCTGAACGTATTTTAACGCGCCAAGCAGAATGGTTGCTTCATTATCCTTATTATTCTATTATGATCGAAGGTCATGCTGATGAGAGGGGAACACGTGAATATAACTTGGCACTTGGACAGCGCCGTGCTGTTGCTGTGCGAAACTATTTGGTGTCTCTTGGTGTGTCTGCACAACGGATTCAAACAATTTCTTACGGAAAAGAAAGACCTGTAGCGGTATGTGATGATATTTCCTGTTGGAATCAAAATCGACGTGCTGTGACAACGTTGAGTGACATGAATAGTCATTAAAAATAAGATTGTTTGTTTCAATTATTTAATAAGCTCTTAAGGGGAAAAAAGAATGTATCGTAAAATCAATTGGAAAACACTCTTTTATATGGGGGTTTTCATAGCTTGTTCTACTTCACTTGTTCAAAGTGCGGCACGAAAGGCTTCCGAATATCCTGCACATGATACGGATAAAGTTGATGCAGTTGATAAGGCAACTGATGATGTAAAGAAAGCACCTGAAGCCGCTGATAAAGCAGCATCTGATGCGGCGGAAAAAGCCACTGACGCTGTTGATAAGGCAACTGATGATGTAAAGAAAGCCCCTGAAGCAGCTGATAAAGCAGCATCTGATGTGTTGGAAAAAGCCACTGACGCTGTTGATAAGGCTGTTGATGCTGTGAAAGAAGCCCCTGAAGCCGCTGATAAAGCAGCATCTGATGCGGCGGAAAAAGCCACTGACGCAGTTGATAAGGCGTCTGATGCTGTGAAAGAAGCCCCTGAAGCAGCCGATAAAGCAGCATCTGATGCGGCGGAAAAAGCCACTGACGCAGTTGATAAGGCTGTTGATGCTGTGAAAGAAGCCCCTGAAGCAGCTGATAAAGCAGCATCTGATGTGTTGGAAAAAGCTACTGACGCTGTTGATAAGGCTGTCGATGCTGTGAAAGAAGCCCCTGAAGCAGCCGATAAAGCAGCATCTGATGTGTTGGAAAAAGCCACTGACGCTGTTGATAAGGCAACTGAAGCTGTAAAGAAAGCCCCTGAAGCAGCTGATAAAGCAGCATCTGATGTGTTGGAAAAAGCCACTGACGCTGTTAATAAGGCTATTGATGCTGTAAAGAAAGCACCTGAAGCAGCTGATAAAGCAGCATCTGATGTGTTGGAAAAAGCCACTGACGCTGTTGATAAGGCGTCTGATGCTGTAAAGAAAGCACCGGAAGCAGCTGATAAAGCAGCATCTGATGTGTTGGAAAAAGCCACTGACGCTGTTGATAAGGCTGTCGATGCTGTGAAGGAGGCACCTGATGCTACTGATGAGGCATCTGATGCGGCGGAAAAAGCTTCGGATGTTATGGAGCACCAAGGGATTATTTTAGAGAATCAACAGGCTTTATTTAAAGATTATGATTTAGATAAGCTTTTGCATGAGATACGAGCAGTGCTTGAACATAATAATTTGAAAAATGTTAACAAGCAGTTTCATCGGCTTTTTGATAAACAAGACTCTTCTGTTTATTCTTGTCCCTTTGAAAATGCCGCTGTGGATGAACAAGTTCAGACTGTAAAAGAAGAGATGGAGCAGGACCATAGTACAGGTGATCAGACAAAGGTTGCTGCTGTGGAAGCTAAGGTGGAGAGCCATGACCATGAAAACAGTCAACCTTTTAACAAAGCGCATGATGTAAGTGCTCCAATTGAAGCACAACAGAGTATAGATGG
The DNA here is from genome assembly GCF_042193405.1 of Bartonella sp. TT110JLCBS. Lineage (NCBI taxonomy): Bacteria > Pseudomonadati > Pseudomonadota > Alphaproteobacteria > Hyphomicrobiales > Bartonellaceae > Bartonella > Bartonella sp. TT110JLCBS. The sequence continues at coordinate 66,869 of NZ_JBHILT010000003.1, read as the reverse complement.
TACTCTTTCTTCTTCTAAAGCTTTGTATAAGGAAGGGTATGATTTTATTCGTTCTGCCAACTATGTTGAAGCTGAAAAAACCTTTTGCACTTTTCAAAACCGTTACAAAAAAGATCCTTTAAGTGATGATGCTTTGTTTTGGTTGGCAGAATCTTTATTGGGACAAAAGCGCTATCATGAAGCAGCACAAGTTTATCTTAGGGCATGGTATGCAGATGAAAAGAAGCTCTATACCTCCGAGATTTTGCTAAAATTAGCAAGAAGTATGGTCGCTCTTGAGCCAAATAAAGACGATTGTGCTCATTTTGTGAAAAAATCAAAACGTCAACAAACATTAGCATCTGTTTTTTGTAAACCTGCAAAATAAACAGCGAGGTCGTTTTCGGTGTGCGTTAGACTGGCAAGAAATCTCTTTAAAACATCGGATTTTATTCAATGTCAGAAGTTGATTCTTGCCGTCTCAGGGGGAAGTGATTCTTTGGCTTTGATGTTTTTGGTCAAAGAACATTTGGAGACTCTCGCATTTCCTCCGGAAATGATTGTTGTCACGGTTGATCATCAATTGCGTAAAGAATCGATGCGTGAAGCAGAAATTGTTGCGGAAATTTGTCGTGCCCATCACATTAAACATATCATTGTACGGTGGGAAGGCGAAAAGCCAAAGACGCATATTGCTTCCAGTGCTCGTGTTGCACGCTATGATCTCTTGGTTAAAGAAGCACAAAAACAAGGTGCATCACTTATTATGACGGGGCATACACTCAATGATCAGGTTGAAACCTATCAAATGCGGTATCAACGTCTCCAAAAGAATAGAGGTGCTTTGTATAGTGAAGCTGTTGCCATGCGTGATGAGCTTTATACCAGTGGTTTTGCTGGTGCGTTGTGCGCTGAAGCCGATGGTATGCGTGATGAGGTTTATGCTAGAGAAACGAGAAAAAATATTGCTCAAAAAAACTATAGTCCCCTTTATGAGCGCGGTTTATCCTGTATTCCGCGTGAGGCATTGTTGCATAGAAAAGTGCGTTTGATTCGTCCACTCCTTGGTGTAAAACGCCAAACATTACGGAATTATTTACGCTTACAAGGACAAACATGGATTGATGATCCAACCAATGAAGATCGCAATTTTGAACGTGTGCGCGTGCGTCAATCTCTTTCTCCGCAAAAATTGGCTTATATTGCTCAAAAAATAAATGAAGCCGCATTGCAGCGTCGTCAACAAGCCAAAAATATTGCTGATTTGATCTTAGCGCTGGATATTACAGTCCAACATGGGCGTTGTTTCATAGCAAAGCCTGCGCTATTTTTACAGAAACATTCCAGTTTTCCTTTCGTGGTGGGGCTCTTTGCGGTGCTGATGGGAGGGGGATTTTATTTGCTCCCCAATCAAAAATTAAGCATGCTTGTTCAAAAACTCTGTCTCCATTCTTCAGAAAAGCAGCGTTTTACTTATGCGGGCTCTGTTATTGAATATAACAAAAATGGAATTGCTTTGTGGCGCGAAGGGCGAAATATGAAAGAGGCTATCGTTGAGCCTGACAAAACTTTTATATGGGATGGGCGCTATCAGATTACAAATCATGGATCTGAGGCTATAAAGGTTGGAGCAGCAAATTTAGAACAGCTGAAATTTTTATTAAAAAATAGCGACTTTGAGCTTGAAAAGCCTCATTTTCCCTCTTTACAATCGCTGCTGATGATCTCAAACGATAAAGGGTATGATATTCCAGAGTTGATTTCTCAAGCGGTTGTTTATAAAAATGTTATCATCAAGCGGATTATGGCGCCTTTCGATTGGCTTTCCTCTCGCGAAGATGCTGCGCTGGTGAATGTTGTGGAACCTTTTTTTAATATTGAGGTGAAAAGATAAAGGGAAAATTACTCTAAAAGAAAATAAACAGCTTCTCATCTCTTGGCAAGGGGCTGACAAGGTTATATGTTAAGGGGAACTGTTTGAAATCTAGATTTGATTAAGTGGGCTGAATATGAATTCCAATTACCGCTCTCTCCTCATTTGGGGAGTTATTGCTTTGATTTTGATTGTGTCGTTTTCTTTCTTTAATGGAGATAGTCAACGTTCTGGTGGTGGAGAAGTCTCCTATTCTGAATTTTTGCAAAAAGTTGAGAATAATGAGTTGAAATCTGTGACCATTCAGGGTCAAAAATTAACAGGACAAACCATTGAACATAGAACTATTTCAACCTATGCTCCACGAGATCCAGGTTTGATACAAAAATTGGAAAGCAAAAACGTCAATGTTAAAGCTATTCCTGAAAGCTCTGGAAATAGTATTTTCCTCAATCTCCTCTTTTCCTTGTTGCCTGTTATTATTATCGTGGGGGCGTGGGTCTTTTTTATGCGGCAAATGCAAAATGGATCGCGTGGTGCAATGGGATTTGGGAAGTCAAAAGCAAGATTGCTTAATGAAGCGCAAGGACGTGTTACTTTTAAAGATGTTGCTGGTGTTGAAGAAGCAAAGCAAGATCTTCAAGAAATTGTTGAATTTTTACGCGAACCACAAAAATTTCAACGTTTAGGAGGGCGTATTCCACGTGGTGTTTTGCTTGTTGGTCCTCCAGGAACCGGTAAAACTTTGTTGGCACGCTCTGTGGCCGGTGAAGCCAATGTGCCATTCTTTACCATTTCAGGCTCTGATTTTGTGGAAATGTTTGTAGGTGTTGGGGCAAGCCGTGTGCGTGATATGTTCGAACAGGCTAAAAAGAATGCGCCTTGTATTATCTTTATTGATGAAATCGATGCTGTTGGACGCCATCGGGGTGCTGGACTAGGCGGTGGAAACGATGAACGTGAGCAAACCTTAAATCAGTTGCTTGTCGAAATGGATGGATTTGAGCCTAATGAAAGTATTATTCTTATTGCTGCAACAAACCGTCCCGATGTGCTTGATCCTGCTTTATTGAGACCAGGGCGTTTTGACCGGCAAGTTGTTGTGCCGAACCCTGATGTTTCTGGGCGTGAACAAATCTTGAAAGTGCATGTGCGCAATGTGCCTTTAGCCCCCAACGTTGATCTGAAAATTTTGGCAAGAGGAACACCAGGATTTTCTGGTGCAGATCTGATGAATCTGGTCAATGAAGCTGCTCTTATGGCTGCGAGCCGTAATAAAAGAGTCGTCACCATGCAAGAATTTGAAGATGCCAAAGATAAAGTGATGATGGGCGCTGAACGTCGTTCAACCGCTATGACACAAGAAGAAAAAGAGCTCACTGCTTATCACGAAGCAGGACATGCTATTGTGGCTCTTAATGTGCCAGTTGCTGATCCTGTTCACAAAGCAACAATCGTCCCAAGAGGAAGGGCGTTGGGAATGGTGATGCAATTGCCTGAAGGTGATCGCTATTCCATGAGTTATCGTTGGATGATTTCTCGTCTGGCCATTATGATGGGTGGACGCGTGGCTGAAGAATTGAAATTTGGAAAGGAAAATATCACATCTGGTGCTTCTTCTGATATTGAACAAGCAACCAAATTAGCGCGCGCAATGATTACACGATGGGGATTTTCTGATCTGCTTGGAAATGTTGCTTATGGGGATAACCAAGATGAAGTCTTTTTAGGTCATTCTGTTGCGCGAACACAAAATGTCTCTGAAGAAACAGCGCGCATGATTGATATGGAAGTGCGTAAGCTTATTGATGATGCCTATAAAAATGCGACAAATATTTTGAAAACAAAAAGAAAAGAATGGTTTGCTTTGGCACAAGGTTTGTTGGAATATGAGACTTTAACGGGAGCTGAAATTAACGAAGTCATTGCAGGAAAGCCTCCTTCACGCACACAGAAAGATGAGAATGCACCACCACGGGGGTCCTCTGTTCCAAAAACTGGAACGCTCAGAGCAGAGACAACAGTGATTGATGAACAAAATGCTGAAGCAGTCTCTAAAACAGTGCTTCATAAAGTAGAGACCGATAAAGGCGAGGCAGACAAAGCAGAGGCAGCTGTTGGGAAAAAAACAGCAAAATCCGGTAATGTTGAGCCTAAGGAGACTCAGTCTAAAGAAGTGCAATCGGATGAGACTGAGAAAAAAGCGCAAAGCACAAAAGCTACTACAAAATCAGTCAATCGCTCTAAAAGTAATGCTGAAAAGAAGTCCAATACTGCGGGAGATGATAAAGAAAAATAAGAACTGTTTAGTATCGCTTGAGTGACGATGTTTTAGGAAAACTGCTAAATTTTTTGAGAAAGGCGCAAGTTTTGTTTGCGCCTTTCTTGTAATATTTGCAAAAATATGGAAGCAAAAAATTAAACAAAACCGTTGTATGATGACGGCTTTAGCATGCTACAAGGCGAGGTGGATTGTTGCTTTTCTAATGTGGTAGGAGTTGTGAGGTTAGGCGATAGATTTCCTTGCCTGATGTGGTAGGGTATGAGGTTTGGTGCTGGGTTTCTTTACGGATTTAGCAAGTGTGTGAGATTATCCGTTGGTTGTGTTAAAGGGATGTGTAGAGCATTTTGAGGAGATAATATTGCTTTTATGTGTGAGGGTGTAAACATAATTGCTTGAGAGTGATTTAGATGTGTAGATGGTGAATAGGGGGCTTGATTGTCTAAATGCATGAAGGTTTAATCAATGATCTGATTTTATACGGAGAGCGGGGGGACTATTGTACCAAGGGGGCTGTTAGGGAGTTAAAAAAGCCAAGGGAAAAAGTAGATATTAAAGGAAAGATGCATGGTGCAAAAATATTTTGGTACAGATGGAATTCGGGGGAGGGCCAATTCATTTCCAATGACACCCGATTTTGCCATGAAAGTAGGGATGGCGGTAGGGGTTTTATTCCGCTCACAACATCAATCACGTCGTGTGGTGATTGGAAAGGATACACGATTATCGGGCTATATGTTGGAAAACGCTTTGGTTTCAGGATTGACTGCTGCGGGGATGGAAGCTTTTTTATTGGGTCCAGTGCCAACCCCTGCTGTTGCAATGCTTTGCCGCTCTTTGCGAGCGGATCTTGGGGTGATGATTTCTGCTTCTCATAACCCCTTCTATGATAATGGAATTAAACTTTTTGGTCCTGATGGTTTTAAGCTTTCAGATGATATGGAAGCGAAAATTGAACAATTAATCGATACAGATCTTTCAAAATCTTTAGCAAGTTCTGCCGAAATTGGTTATGCAAAACGGGTTGAGGGGGATATTTATCGTTATATTGAATATGCCAAACGAACTTTGCCGCGTGATGTTCGCTTGGATGCTTTGCGTATTGTTGTGGATTGTGCCAATGGGGCGGCTTATAAAGCGGCTCCCCGTGCTTTATGGGAATTGGGGGCTGAGGTTTTTGCTATTCATGATGAACCCAATGGGACCAATATTAATCAAAAATGTGGGTCAACCGATTTAAGCTCTTTAAAACGAAAAGTGCATGAAGTGCGTGCTGATGTGGGGATTGCGCTTGATGGAGATGGAGATCGGGTTCTCATTGTTGATGAAAAAGCACAAACAGTTGATGGAGATCAATTAATTGCTGTGATTGCTGAAAATTGGCATAAAATGGGACGGTTACGGTGCAATGGTGTTGTCACAACAATTATGTCAAATCTTGGGCTGGAGCGTTTCTTGAACGGCAAAGGGTTGCACCTTGTAAGGACAAAAGTTGGAGATCGTTATGTTGTCGATGCCATGCGCCAAAAGGGATATAATGTTGGTGGTGAGGCTTCTGGCCATATCGTGCTTAGTGATTTTGGTACAACGGGTGATGGCTTGGTGGCTGCCTTGCAGATTTTAGCCTGTATGAAGGAAAGCCAAAGCCCTATGAGCCAATTGTGTAAACGGTTTGAGCCTGTACCGCAAATTTTAAAAAATGTAACGGTTAAAAATAAAAATGTTTTGAAAAAAAATTCCGTCAAAACGGCTATTGATCAAGCAGAGAAGCGATTGGGAAAAGAGGCACGCCTCGTCATTCGTGCTTCTGGGACTGAGCCGGTTATCCGTCTTATGGCTGAAGGCGATGCACGAGAAGTGTTGGATGCTGTCGTGACAGAGTTGAAGGATGTTATTATGCATCATGATGTACGCGCGGGGGATGCGCTTGAGGAATCTTGAATGCTGTAAGGGGCAAGCAATCAGCTAATCTTTTGAGAAATAAAAGATGTTTGCTGCGGGAATTATTTGTTGCAATAAAGGGAATGTTTCTAGAATTTGGTAGATCTCAAGCGGGTGACCTTTTGAAATAAAGGGGAGGGTTCCTATGGTGGTTGAGGGGAAAAAGAGAAGGCTAAAGCTTGGGGATTGGTGTGTTCTAGAGAAGGGGAGATCTTGAGAGAGAGGTGAAAATTCTTGAGTTGTACAGGAGAAAGAGCTGGTGAGAGCAGGCAGTCGAAATGGTTATTCAAGAAAAACAGCCGTTGGTAAAGGGGGGGTGTGATGGCCGAAGTTTATCCTTTATACCTTTCATATAAGGAAGGATTAAGAATTACGTAAAAAAGGGTTCGGCGATTTATATTGGTGAAAGCGATGTCGTTTCGTGGTTTTGTCTTTAATGTTGTTTTGGGATGCACTTCATAAATATGGATTTTTGATTTATCAAAAGCATCTCCTAAAGAACAGTCTCATGATAAAGATTGCGTAAAAGAGTTTCAAACGGCGGTGAAGTTTTTGCAACAGAGACATGTACAAGAGCAAATCATGTGTATGAGCGTACAAGGTTAAAAGATGTGACGCGGGTAAGACAAGGAATAAAATCTTATTTTCATAACTCGATTAAGCCATATGACAAAAGAGAGCTAATCAAAAGAGGTTTAATATGGGTGTGACAAAAGATGTTGTGCGAGCTCGCATAGATAGACATTAAAAAAGAAGCCCATGAAATATTAGCAAGTTTAGGACTTCCGGTGTCTGATTTCATCCGGATTGCTTTAACTAAAGTTGTTTATGAAAGAGAATTGCTATTTGATATGTATATTCCTTATGCGGAAACAAACTGTTGAGAAAAGTGACAAGGGTTAAGAAAAGTGACAAGGGTTAAGAGATATAGCTGAAGATAAGTAAGATTTGTTTTGTCATTTGGATATTTGATATTTCTGATCATTTACTTCAAATGAGCTTTTAATTTACATCGTTATCGTTATCGTTATCGTTATCGTTATCGTTATCGTTATCGTTATCGTTATCGTTATCGTTATCGTTATCGTTATGGGTGTTTTCCGTATATTGAATGATGTATGCAAACCGTGATTGAAATGGCAGCTTATTGAATTTCTGTGAAAGAAGAAGCCATATCGCCTGAATAATTATTTGATATTGTTTCTTTTATTGCTACTCATTCAGATGCTGGTGGTCTTATGCAAGGGTTGAGAGAAAGCCAAGGAAAGTTAGGTTTAAAAGCATAAGAGTAAAAGTGGGGGATATAAGGTTATACCCTTTTTTGGTGGTTAAAATATTCCGGTGTTGATCGAAGATATTTACAGTCAATCATCTTGAGGTAATTTGATAAAATCAGAGAGGAATGCGTTGAAGAAAATTTTTATACTGCGCCTTGATGAATATCGAAAAGAATAATAATGGATAAAGCACATAAAGCAGGATCTTGTATATTACAAGGTGCTCGTGAAGCTCTTGTCTGAAGCTAAAGGTGAAGCGGATACTAAATTTGGTATTTATATTCCTGCAAATGTTGATGTCAAAAAAAATCAGAAAATATAGGGTTATAGATATCATTTTCGGCACGTTTTGGTTTTCCTGTGGGGCGCATGCGTGATTGGGAATGGGGATGATATTTTTACTTCTTTTTGCTTTTTATTTTCGATTATTGGCACTGAACTTGAAGCTATGGTGGTAATTTAGCACGCGATGATATCCGCGGCTTATAATCGTGTTTTTAAGAAAGCTCTATTGGTATAGTTTTTGCTTATAAAAAAGGGTGTGAGGGTGGCGTTTTTTTAAAAAGCATCACGGCGTTTGAAAGGGTCGTAATAGATTTCTGTTACACGAAATTTTCCTTCAAGGCGTTTGCATTGGATGATGACATCTATCATCGAGATTAATAAGCCGCGGATATCATCGCGTGCTAAATTACCACCACCGTCACTTTCTTTGACTAAAAGGGTCATTTGTTCAAAGGCTGCAAGGGCTGTTGAGGCGTGGACGGTGGTAATGGAGCCGGGGTGACCAGAATTGACATTACGGATATAGTAAAAGGCTGTACCATCACGCAGCTCTTGTAGAAGGATTCTGTCGGGGCGCATGCGTAATCCTGATTCAAGCAGTTCTTTTGCGCCTGCTTTTGCTAAGCCTTGATTATCTTTTGAATAAAAGAGCTGCACTTTGTTGGCGTGCGGAACGACAAGTTCTGGCGTGTCTTCAATGGTGAGAATTCGTTCATAGTCAGGGATTTTTGCAATCAAAGCTTTAGAGAGGGTTGTTTTACCAGAACCGGTTTTGCCCGATATTAAGATATTTTGTTGTGTAATAACGGCTTTTTCTAAAAAGGTGCAAAAGTCTTTGGCGATAAAGAGATCTGTTAGCTCTTTGTCTGTGTCAGAGAGTTCGGATAATCGTTCTGTCATTTGTTGCGTGGGTGTGAAACTGGTGTTTTGGGCAACAGAAAAAAGATTGTTTTCATGTAAACTTTCAAGAGAAAAAGTGCGTGATGAAGGTTTACGAATGGTCATGCTAATGGTATTGGCTGCAACTGCTGGAGGCATAACAATTTGTATGCGTTCGTTGTTTGGCAGTGTTGCGGAGAGAACGGGGTTTTCTACACTGATTTTTTGTGTTGTGTAGGCAGCAACAACTTTTGCAATCCCTTCTAGTTCGCCGTAGGTTAGTTCTTTTAAGATGTGGGTTTGCCAACCATTGGGACCCTCAACGATTACTTCGCCAGGGCGATTGATAACAATTTCAAATAAATTGTCATCATTGAGGAAGTCATCTAAGATCTTTAATTTTGTTAAAACGATGGAGGCGCGTTCTGCATTTTTTGCTGATGGCATAATGTGACTTTATTGGCTTAATGAAAAAAGGAATAGCTGGGAGTAGAGCGGTTTCTTTTGCTCTTTACGACTAGTTTATAGACAGAGGAAAAATCGAGATCTTTTGCTACAAAGATGTTGACCAGTTCGCCTTGAAATTTTTCTAAGGTAGGAGGGATGTTGATTTGATTTTCAAGAGCAATACTGGCGGCCTCTTTTCCAGTGTTGTTTGCGCCTTCAAAACCGCCGCCTCCAGAGTTGTTTGAACCTTCTTTATTGGAATTGCCTACTATTTTATTTGTTAAAACTGTTGTGGCACCATCAATAACGGTGAGTAAAAGGGAAGAGCCAAAGCGTTCCCACCAATGGGTGTTGATGTTGCCATCAAAACCGGCTCTGCCTAAACTGTCGGTTGCGGGTGAGGCAAGGTCGATGATGACACCGGTTGGGGTTTTTGCTCTTGTCCAGAGTACAAAGAGGCGAGATTGACCTTGTTTTATCCCTCCGCGGTATTCGCCAATCACTTGGGTTCCTTTATCAAGCAAAACAACGCGCCCATTGTCAGAGAGGATATCACGGTTGATGATGCAGCTTGCAAAGCCTGGTTGCTCACTGTTTAATGCGGTTTCTAAGATACAGGGAATAGAGGTTCCCATGGCGATGATAAAGTTTCTATTGCCGATGAGTTTTGCTTTTGCTTTTGCTTCTTCTGTTTTGGTAGGCTTTAATAGGGTTGCAAAATTTTGTGTGTCTTGAAGGGCAGGAGAATTTTGCGCATTCGCGAGATTTTCAAGGGCATGGAATTTGTCAAAGGGGTTGAGAGTCGTGTTGACGATGTCTTTTAATTGAGATTTAGAGCCTTTGGCAAAAGCGAGAACAGGGGCGCGTCTTGCGGCATCAAGTAGTGGGTCATCTTTTTTGGGTTCTTGTGCGAGTGGTTGTGGGGGTGGTAAGGTTATTGGCGCTATGTTTGCACGCGGGTCAGAGGGCGCGAGCTCTAAAGGAGCGAGGGAATTGTGAAAGTTTTGTGCTTGTTTTTTATGAGCTTTTGCGGTGTCTTTTTGTTCTGTGGGGGAGGATAAGATGTTCCAGAGCACATAGCCGCAGATTCCTATACAGGCTATTGCGACAACTATTTTTTTGCCAGCGCTTTTGGCGCTATTGTTTTTGCCATCCCCAATAGATCCGCGATCTTCGATGATTGATTTATCACTCATGTGTTGTCCCCTTCAATTCCCGCTTATTTAAAGATCTGATGCAACTTTACGTTCAACAGATGGTGAGGTTGTTCCGGTATTTGGATTGGTGCCTTTTGGTTGATAGGCTTCGTTAAAGACGCATAGGACGTTTTTTCCCTGTCTTAGGGTGAAGCGTGCGCTAATGGCATGGACAATCACCATGTTGCCTCTTGTGGTTTTGGGAACCAGCGATTCTGTACCGTCATTGCTGACAATGTAAATGGCAGGGATTTCTTGGTTGTCTGGAAATGTAAATGTTGTGGTTTTGCCATTGTCATAAACGGAGGAGGGTTCAAGAGTGATAGAGCCTTGAGCGGTGTAAGCCCAATTGCGTGGTCCGTAGGTTTCAGAAGCGTTGAAGACATTATCAATGCGCTGGGCTTGTTGTTTTTCTTGTCGCATAAGGGCTGCGAGTCTTCTTTGTTCTGCTTCTTCTTGTGGGTAGCGAAATTTCACAAGGAAATATGTTTCTTGTCCAGAGGAAATTTCTCCATCTTTGACCATGAGTTCAAATTGATAGGAGCGCTTTGAGCCATCAAGCTTTGTGGTGACGACTTGGAGATTGGTAATGGGTTGGACTTCCCGCGCTTTGAGGAAAAGAATATTGCCAGCGGGGGCGACTTCCCATGCAACGCTGTTGCCAATTGCCACATGGGCAATTTCTTCATTGGGAGAAAATTCTATTTGTACCGATGAGCGTATGGAGCCAATAATTTTTGTGACATTATAGGCATCATAGTTGATAAAGCGAATGCGGCTATCGCTTGGCGCACGGGTGGGAAAAATACTGGCATGGCTAGGCGTTAAAGAAAGGGTAATAGCGATGTTAAGAATGAGAAAAAGAATTTTTTTTGTCATGATCAGTTGACCACTTCCGGATCGGTTCTATATTCACTAACAATAAACCCTAGAGGATTTATCAAACGGTTTTGGACAGAGATAGGGGCATTGATGTATTCAAAGGTAAGTGTTGCAACCCAGTGGGTGATGAATTCTTTGTTGTTGTCGTTGTCATGAATGGTTCTGTAGTAACGCACTTGGGCAACATCGTCATTGATAAAGGAGATTGATTTTATTGTTATTGTAACAGCGGCGTGTTTATAGAGAATTTGAGGACTTTGGGGATTTCTTGCTCCATACCAGCTGGCAAATCTTTCCTGTTCTTCAGAAGAAGAGAGGAGGGAGACGGTTTGGAAGTTGTGTTGTGTTTCTTCTGTGGTGAAGCCTTCACGGGAGCGGACATATTTTGCAGCAAAGTAGCGTGTGATTGCTTCGTCGACATTGGTGGGACCTTCTTTTAAGGCTTCCACAACTTCAGTGATGCCGGTTGAATTGTCCACACGGATGACAAAAGGTTCCACGGTTTTAAGGGGCGTGAGGGTGATGACCGCGAGAGAAGACATTATTGCAACAGCAACTGCGATGCCGGCAATGGCAAGCGAGACGCGGGTGGTGCGGCGTGAGGCGAGCATGCGATCTTGATCGAACGAGCGTGCTTCAGCAATGTATTGTTCTATATCTTTTTCTTTCATGCTTTTTGCCCGCAATTTTTGTAAGATTTGATTTCTTCATCCGTTAGTTTTTGTGCCAGAAGCATTTCCAGCTTCCCTTCTTTTAGGGGTGAAGGGGCGTTGTTACTGATGATAATGGGCGTGGGCGTGGGTTTTTTCCCTTCCCAATTCCACATTGATCTGTTGAGTGGACGTTTAGAATATCCATCACACTTTGGGAGTGACTTCAGTGTGTTTGGTGAAGACATACAGCCACTGAGAAAGAGAAATGGTAAGATAATCCCAATTTTTTTAAATTCCCGCATTTGAACTTAGGCCTTTGCTAATTGTGCTATTAGTGATGCTAATTTTTTTGCACCTTTCGTTATCGTTTTAGCTCCTCCTGAGCCTGTAAGGGAAGCCCCCCCAGAGGCTAAAGCGGAAGCCATGCTAGGTAAATTGAAGAAAAGAAAAATACCACCAAGGCCAACCACCATAAATGCGCCAAAGGAAAACATGATATCTACAATGTTTGTTGTAAAGATTTTCAGTGCAAGTTTGACATACATACCACCAAGCAAGATGACTAATATCTGAAGTATGATGAAGTTTGCAACTTGTCCTAACCATGCCTCTGTAAACCTTCTTGTTGATGAAAACATATAGAGGCTTATGAAGAGCGGTCCTACTGATATGACGAGAAATAAACCCAGCTTAGCAAACATTGTGACGATAAAACCAATTATGCAAAAAACAGCAGCAATCACGTAACAGGCAAAACCAACTATCCAAGCAACAAGATACGCACCCAATGCAAGCCATGATGCAGATTTTGCTTCATCAAAAACATGTGCAACAGCTTTGTTTAACAGATCATCCCATATATTTTTATCTGAGTGTATTGTACCTTGTGTGGCATGTGCAATGGCATTAGGAAGACTATTGAAAAATAAATCCCCGACCCACTCATTATAAAGAGCAGCGTTTGTGGCGAGTGAAACAATGATGCCAAGTTTGAAAGCTGTCACTATAAATTCCCACAGTGGCATGGAAGAACGCCCTGAGATGATATTGTACCCCATAAATATAATGTAGATTGTACATGATGCTTTAAGCGGAGCACTTAAACCCGATGAGAGATTTGCGGTGGTTTCGTTCATTATTTGCATAATAGGTTCTATTAACATATTTTCTGCCGTGGTAAAGAAATCTATTTTTTCGAATGCCATTGCACGTCCATTCTATCTAATTTTTGCAAATACGATTATTTCTGATTTAATTATTATTCTGTTGTTGTTTAGCTTTAGTGCGCTCTTCTGCTTCGCGCTCGGCTTGTTCTTTTGCTTTTTCTTCAGCCTTTCTTTTTTCTATTTCAGCTTGCCTTTTTTCAAAATCAATTTTCCATTTTTCATGTCTAGCTCGTAGTTCGGCTCGATATTCTTCCATCGCTTTACGCATGTTTTCGTTGTGTTCCCTAATTCTCTCTTCAGCATTTGCTTCATATTCCTTTTGAAGTTCAAGTTGTGCTAATCTTAAGTTTTCACAATTTTTTGCAGTTCCTGCGAATCCACATTTAGCATTCCACTCTTCCATCAATTTTTTATCTTTTTTAAATTCTGCGACGCTATAGGTTTTTTCACATCCAGCAGTGATGAGCCCTGTGCAAAGTAGCAATGTTGTTATGAGAACTTTATTCATCAATATTTCCCCTTTTTCCTTTCAGTTTTACAAGGTTTGAGCACAATTTTTAAATTATGCTTGTGTTATCGGTTTTTTATAACCAGTGATGATAAATCTAGGGCACAGACATAATGTTGCCATAAATATATTGTATAGTCTGTAAGGTTCTTTAAGTTGAGCAGCTAAAGCGCAATAGATGTTATCCATTGTTTTTGTAATGGGATTCATCAACATATTGTCTATCTTAGTGAATATGCCGTTGCTTTCTACTGCCATTTAGATGCTCCGCTCTTCATTATGTCTTAATGGTTATTTTGTTGTTGTTTTGCCGCGCGCTCTTTTGCTTCTTGTTCTTCCTCAGCACGTCGTTTTGCTCTTTGTTCTTCTAATTTTTTTAGTATGAGCCTCCATTTTTTTAAGTCTGGCTCTCATTTCAGCTATATCTTCTTCTTCTCTTTTACGATTTTCTTCTGCAATTTTACGACTTCTTTCTGCTGCTTGTGCCTGACGTTCCTTATCAAGTTCTAAAAATGATAACCGCATGTTTTCACAATTCTTTGAAGTTCCTGCAAATCCACATTTCGCATCCCACTCTAGGCGTAATTTTTCATCTTTTTTAAATTCAGCGACGCTATAGGTTTTTTCACAACCAGCTGTGATGAGCCCTGTGCAAAGTAGCAATGTTGTTATGAGAACTTTATTCATTATTTATTGTCCTGTTGTTTAGCTTTAGCGCGCTCTTCTGCTTCTCTTTCCGCTTGTTCTTTTGCTTTTTCTTCAGCTTTTCTTTTTTCCATTTCAGCTTTTAGTTTTTTTATTTCTGCTTGCCTTGCTTGATGCTCAGCTTCTATTTCGGCCTCAAATCTTTCCATCGCTTTACGATCTTCTTCTTTGCGTTCACGCGCTCTTTCTTCAGCATTTGCTTCATATTCCTTTTGAAGTTCAAGTTGTGCTAATCTTAAGTTTTCACAATTTTTTGCAGTTCCTGCGAATCCACATTTAGCATTCCACTCTTCCATCAATTTTTTATCTTTTTTAAATTCTGCTACGCTATAGGTTTTTTCACAGCCAGCAGCGATGAGCCCTGTGCAAAGCAGCAATGTTGTTATGAGAACTTTATTCATGATTAATGACTGTCTTGTTGTTGTTTAGCGCGCTCTTCAGCTTTTCTTTTTTCTATTTCAGCTTCTTTTTTTGCTATTTCAGCTTTCCATTTTTCATGTTTAGCTTTTTGTTCAGCTATAAGTTCATCTATACCTTTCCTATACTCCTCTGCTGCTTTACGACTTCTTTCTGCTGCTTTTGCTTCATATTCCTTTTCAAGTTCAAGTTGTGCTAATCTTAGGTTTTCACAATTTTTTGCAGTTCCTGCGAATCCACATTTAGCATTCCACTCTTCCATCAATTTTTTATCTTTTTTAAATTCTGCTACGCTGTAGGTTTTTTCACATCCAGTGGTGATCAGCCCTGTGCAAAGTAGCAATGTTGTTATGATGATCTTGTTCATATTTAAGCCCCTCTTTTCTCCCGTTTATTGACCACCGAGTTTTTTGGCATAATCTGCATATCGCGCTGCAAATTCTTCGTAAGCTCGTTGTTCGGCAGCTTTGTATTCCGCTTGTTGAATCATCGCGGCGGCTTGCATTTGGAGAACTTGTGTTTGGAGTTTTGCTTGTATTGCTGATAATTGTGCTTGAATGCCTTGAATTTTACCCGAATCTTTAGTACTTCCAAGTTCGTCAAGGAGCTTGTTAATGGTTTTTTGTGTTTCACTGGCTTCTTCGTAGACGTCTTGGCCTTTGGCTGCCTGTCCTACCGTGTCCTGTTCGGCTTTTTTCACTTCTTGTGCGTAAAAAGCATCTGCTGCCTCTTTTGATCCAGCACCCCCTGAGGGCTCTTTGTATTTAAGTTCTTCTTGCCATTTTTGCGTGTTTTTGCTGCCGCCGCCGCCACCGCCGCCACTGCCCATCGATTGTTGAAAGTGGTTAAAATCTGAAGGAAGGGCGCCACTGCTCCCTTGCTTGTTAAACATCTCTTTCAATCCCGAAATGTCAGGCTTGACATTTAGGGAGTTATATAATTGTTTCGCTTGATCGAGTTGGCTCTTTAATTGGTCAAGCTGTTGTGCACCTTGTTGAATTTGTTCTTGCAATTTGTTAAGTTGTTGTGTGCCTTGCTGGACTTGTTTCATTATTTGTCCTACAGCCGCGGGATCATATACCATGATAGCGAATGCATTTGTTTGAAAGCCAAATGAAGCTGCATAGACGGTTGTTGCCAATAAAAGTTTTTTCATTGTTTTGACCTTTCTTGAAAAATAGGAAGCCATTTTTCTGGAGATTGTCCAACTTCATCCATAATGGTCTCTAGGAGTTCAATATTCTTGGTGGTGCCACTTAAAATGGCTATTTCATCATCAAAGCCGCGTAAATTCAGTTCTGCTACAACTGAACTTTGTCCTTGTTTGATGAGAAAACGCCGTGACTCACGGCTTAATTCTGATTGTATCAGGTTAAATTCTCTGTCCGATAATTTAAAACCTTCTACATAATCCCCATGATTGCCCTTTTGATTGGGAAAATAAATCTGTGTTGGGCATTGCTCTATAATGGTGTGGGCAATGGTCGAATTGATCGCATCTTTGGGAGATTGCGTTGCAAACAACATCAAACCATTTTGTTTACGGATAGTTTTCAGCCTGTCTTGCGCAAAGGCTTTAAAGGAATCATCCTCTAAGGCTTTCCAAAACTCATCAATGACAATGATAATACGACGCCCATCAATCAGAGACAAAATCCTATGAAAAAGATACATCATTAATGGGGGACGAATTTCATTATTGTCTAAAAAATCCGTCATGTCATAACCAATAAATTTTGCATCAATGCCAATGTCGTCATCAGGATTGTCAAAAACCCACCCTAAGGCATTGCCTTTACACCATCTTTCTAAACGACCCGCTATCCCCTCCCTGTGCGTGGTGTCAAAAAACATTTGTAAGGCCGATATTGTCCGTTGTTCTTTTGGCAACAAGGCAAGTTGGTCAACAGCAGCAGAAATATCTTGTCTTTCTGATTCACTGATCTTTTGATCTTCAGACGAAACAAGCTTTATAATCCATTGGCGTAAAAAAACTCTATCTGCTGGATTGTTATAGTCTAAGCCTTTTAGCGGTGCTATGCCTGTCGGTCTACCATTCTTCAAGGGCATATAAGTGCCGCCACCCGCTCTGACAAAAAGTTCTGCGCCCCGATCTTTGTCAAAAAAGACCATATTGGGATCATGCTTTTGAAGTTGTGCTAAAAGAAAATTGACAATAACCGTTTTCCCAGAACCAGAGGGACCACAAACAAACGTATTGCCTAAATCACCAAAGTGAAAGTTAAAATAAAACGGTGAACCAGCAGAGGTTTTCATCAAGGCTACCGCTGGTCCCCACACATTGCCATCTATTTTTCCAACCGGAAAAGAATGAAAAGGAGAAAGCGCTGCATAATTGCGGCTTGTTATCGCACCAGAGCGGGTGCGATAAGCATAATTGCCAGGCAATTGTGCCCACCAAGCCGCCGCTAACCCTAAGTCTTCCCGCGCAATGACAGCCCCACCATCTGTAAGACGAGAACGCGCTTTGGCAAGATTATCCGCTAACTCTTGCGGCGTATCAGCAAAAACTGCCAATGATAAATGATGCTCCCCTAAAACAAAACGATTGGATTCAAGATCATCAAGCGCATCATCCAGTTCCATAATTTGTGAGCCCGCACGGTCTCCTGCATTGACCATTTGGTTTTGTTTGCGCCCCATAATTTGCTTGGCAGCATTTTTGCTCTTGAAAATAAAAGATTGGGTGAAAATAAACTCAAAGGGAAGGGTGAGCAAACCATCCGCCATGCCTACCCTAGTTTTTGCTGGATATTCTTTCCAACCAAACATGCCCGCAAACCGCTGTCCCGCCTCGGTGCGTATTTCTATGATCTCTTTTCCAAAAATGAGACGGTCTGAATAAACAGTCGAAGCTATCGTCCCCCATGTGAGAGGGATACGTTCACGACGACCTCCCACCAATTGGTGGATAAACTCACTTTGCTGCGAATAAATATTGCCTTCATGTTCATAAAGACTCAATCTTCTTGCACCATAACGCTCTAAATTTTGAATAAGATCTGTGGTAATATCTTCAAGCTTGCGAATGGACTCTGCATCAACTTCTGTCTTTTCTTGCTTGGCTTTGCCTAAACGTTTGAAAAACTCCACTAATTTATCCGTTTGATCAACGTGTGGATTCCACAAAATAGAAAGATAAAGCTCATTGCGATAAAGCTCCTGTGAAATCATCCGGTCGCGATATTTATCATCTAATTGCTTGGCAAATGCCGATCTGAAAGTCCCATCCGGATAAATCGTTTCACGCTTTCTGATAATATGGCTATAAAGCGCTATCCGTTCATCCGCTATGTTTTTAAACAGATTATTGAGCTGTTCGTGAAGCACATTCAGATCAATAATATCCGCTGTCTCAAAGTTAATCCCTTCAAGTTTAATAACGCTCATGAGAGCGCGTGAATCCAGCGCAATGATGTGTTTATTGACATGGCGCACATAAGGAATGATCGCCTCTGGCTGCTTTTCACGTTTGCGCTCTGTTCTATTCATTGTAATTCCTCATAATTACGAATTAATCGTAATGGAGAAATACTTCCCCCACCCCATAGACTCGAATTTCTGGCAAAAATACTTGTTTTTTGCCATGTCAGAAGAATACGAAATTTGTTATGGTCATGCTTTAGGATTTCCTTGAATATGAAATGCAGCATCACACCAAAGGTTAGAAGAAAAATATTGCCTGCCATAATGAACAATATCATCGTTCCTATCCCATTTAATCCCATAGCTTCCACCGTCACGCCTGCAATCATTGCAGGGCGCGTGCAAGCAAGAAATAACGTATCTTCTGTTAGCTTGTCGTGCTCTTTCATGGCTTTGAAAGGCAACGTTTAATGGGAAAACATTGATACAATTTGCGTTGCACCCATAACAATGCCGATGCCAACACAAACGAAAAAAGCTTTACGCATTTCAACATAACCAGCAATCCATGCAAGCCCAATACCAGCAACCGCAATGGTTGCAATTGATGTTGCAATTTTTCCTGTTAAAGCTTCAATGATTTTATCAAGAGCAGTTTCAATTTTTCCGAAGCCGCCATCAGCAAATGCTGGTTCACTCAGTGCCATGAAGGCAATAAACAGCATCAATGCTGCTGTTAACCATTTCTTTTGGGTGTTGGATAGAATAGTTTTTTGTAAGGTATGTTCATTAATGAACGAATTATTCATGTTTTTCATGAAAATTCCCCCGCTTTATGTTTAAGTTAATCACAAAATTAATATTCAAAATATTAATCGGGAATCATATAAATGAAAAAAATAAATTTTTCTATCGATAAATTAATAATATTTAATCTTTTATTATTTAATGAACAAAAAATATAGTAATATTCAAAATGATACTTTTAAAATATCTTCGATCAGCGCCTAAATATATTGTCTTAATTTGTATTATTATTTTAGGATACTTTTATTTCAGTCAACATACTGAAAATATTATGCAATTTTCTCTTTTTGAAGGATCAGAAAAGACAATTGGAAACCCCGTTCAAAATCCGAAGTCACAAGTGGTTGATTATGCAAACCAACAAGACGTAAATCAACAAAATGTGGTATTGCATTCAGAACCAATCGCATCACAATTTTATGAAGAAAATGTGCCGGTCTATTCCGGTGCTATACAGGTTACAAGTGGTGTGACCTTTAAAATGATCACGCTTGTAGATGATGGGTGGAGAAAAAAGATCATCCGTGATATCCGATTATATGGTGTGGAAAGCTGTGAAACACGACAATTTGCCTCACGCAACGGAGTTAAGTGGCCTTGCGGTGCTTTTGTTACGGCTTGGCTTGTCTCAAAAACAATTGATAAAAAGGTTACTTGTCGGCAAGCACGTGTCGTTCAACAGGTTCATTATGCACAATGTTTTGTAGATGGGGTTGATCTGGCGCGGTTGGGGCTTGCTGAAGGGTTGATGGTGTTGACAAAAGATCAGCATCATTTTCCATCCCCAGCAGACTATAAAACCCTACAATCTGCTGCTCAAAAAGCACAAAACGGTTTATGGTCGAGCCAATTTCAACAACCAGAAGAT
The DNA here is from genome assembly GCF_042193405.1 of Bartonella sp. TT110JLCBS. Taxonomy (NCBI): domain Bacteria; kingdom Pseudomonadati; phylum Pseudomonadota; class Alphaproteobacteria; order Hyphomicrobiales; family Bartonellaceae; genus Bartonella; species Bartonella sp. TT110JLCBS. Next base: position 47,318 of record NZ_JBHILT010000003.1, on the reverse strand, counting down.
TGGCGAAGAGATCATGGAAGCTATAATCCCATTGACCATAATTAATATTGACCATTATTGATAAAGCGTTCTCTCAAGCGCTATTTAAAAATCAAGACAATATTCTACTGCAAATCTTATCAGAAAAAAGTTAATGATAATCCACACAGTCCTTGGTGGACAACGCTCTTCATGGAAAATTGTTGTGTTTAAAATATCCTATAGGTTGTTTACTACAGCGCTATGGGAGAGCGCGTTTCCTTCCCCTAAACAAAATAGTCATTGTAACAAACATGAGTGTTCAGAAAAATATAAACACATGCAAACTACTGATGTGACCTTTGGTTCTGAAAAAAGCTTATGAAAATATAGAGAAAGGCAGAAACGGAACATCATCTCCTTCAAAAAACAATAAATGGCTTCAAATCAAACTAGGACTTCTAATGCAAGCATTGCCTTATGTTGTTATGTTCATGAAATATGGGTTGCAATCTGAAAGAGAGTGTAGCGGTTCTATGGAATTTTTAGCAAAATGAAGGGGATTTTTTTTCAGGTATTTGAAGAAGCTAAAGAGACTATGAGGAAAAAAATGTGCTTTCTTTTATAACAAAAGAAAGCACATTGAGAGGGGGATTTAGAGTGACAGCTTTACATATTTTACTCTGAAAAGCGGTCTTTTTTATCTTTTTTCCACAAAAAATAAGTTGCAAGTCCGAGAATGGGAACACTCAATTTGGCAAAAGGGAGATGTTGACTGAGAGCTGCAAGGCTGGAAACGGTCGCATCTGTCATGAGTTTGTGGCGTTGTTCTTCTGTCTTTTTTTGTTGGTCATAGCGTTGATAAGTTTTGAGAATGCGACTGATAATAAGACCTAATCCCGCAAGAGAAAGACAAATTAAAAACATGATACTGGCGGCAGCAAGAGGCTTCATAACAGAACATAACGCAATAAAACCGATGGTACATAAAAAAAGCAAAGACATGAAGAATGAAATGCTAATAAACCCATAGAAAATTGCTTGAAGGCGTACTTGCTTGACTGTGCTTTTAAGCCCTCCACCGACAAGATGGTTTAAAAGAGGAGCGATAAACTTATGCATTGCTTAACGACGTAGTAATTGAGAAAGAATAAAACCAACGCCTGCTGCAAAAAGAACGCTTTTGCCAGGATTTTTGCGAACGCATTGATTCATAGTTTGTTCAAGATCACTGATTTTGTCTTTTGCTTGAGACATCATGTCTTCACCACGTTCTTTCGCTGAGTGATATAGTTTTTCCGCTTTGTCTTTGGCGGCGTTGAATTTGTTTGCACCAAGATCTGTTAGGGTTGAGGTAATCCCTGAAATTTCAGTGCGTAACGTTTCTAATTGTCCTTGTAGGTCTTTTTCTACGGCTGATTTATCGTGCTGTGTTGTTTTATTATGGGCCATGGTATTTTTCCCTCTTGATTCATTATATTTGTATTGGTGTGTTCATAGTGATCATTTGCATTGGAGTGAAAATTTTCACTGCTTGAGTAACGCCAAAAGCTTTTTTTGGTTCCTTTCATTTTGTCGAATTTAAAACTGTTTTTGATAAAATAAATCTTTCCTATACGATATGCTTTGTCTGTAAAGGGTCGCATCTGTTGAGAATTGTCTTATGCTTTTGCAGTAATTTAGCACCATTCTTCAGTTTCTCGTGGCGCAGTTTTTTTATAAAAGTTTTTTAAAAAGCGTGTTGAGGTTTATTTTTTAGGCTTGTGACAGGTAAAAAACATCGTTGTTGCGATTTTGCGGCAGAAGTACTGTCATTTTTATGCTTTTGAAGCAAAGAAAAAGAAAAGAATATTGCGGCTCTTTGCTCTCTATGTATTTGGGGGCAACACGCGCTGCCCATGATACTTTTGGTCAGTTTAAGATATTGCGATAGTTCTTTTTTTAAAACGTAAGGTATATTTTTATTTTAGGATAGGAGAGGTACTTCAGTGTAGGGGTTGTTAGAGATGTGCATATCCTTTTCTTCAAGAGTTTTATGATATTTTTGCTGCTTGTTTCATGTAAGAAAATATTTTGTTGGATTTAAAAGAGCCGCTGAAATGAGAAAAGCTTTGCGATATGAGAGATTTATTTGACAGGAACGATGATAAATTATTCTTATAAATTAAAATATTATATGCGATACTTCTTGTAAGTTTATCATTTTGCCTAATTTATGCAATAAATTGATTGGGTAAGATAAACTTGTTGAATTGTTAGAGAAAAATTTCTTGAGTAATTTCTTTAAAACAAGAGAGAGCTTGTGAAATAAAACTATACTTGATTTATCAAGTTTTCTTTCTTAAGAGGAATACAAAAGCAACGTTAAAAGGGTAGTGGCATTGTGGAACAGTGATGCTATGCGGGGTGACGATCCAGCTCATAAATAAAGATAAGAGCACAAGAATGTGAGATAAAAATGGAATCTGAAACAGTCCCTTTAGATAAAACAGTCCCTTTAGATAATATGTCTGCTGTATTGACAGTGCATGATTTTTCTCCTCTTTCTATGTTTATGGCTGCTGATTGGGTGGTAAAAGCCGTTATCATTATTTTGTTACTTGCTTCTCTTATGTCTTGGACAATTGCTTTTGTGAAAATTGTTGAGATCACTTTGGTAAAACGAAGAGTACGTCATGAACTTCAATTGGTTCTAAATGCTCAGACTCTTACGCGTTTGGCAGCTAGTTTGAAAGAAAGCAAAGGGGCTGGTGTGTTTTTTCTCAAAGAAGTCCTTAAAGAGGTTTATCTTTCTGCACAACAGGTTCATTTTTCTGCTCCTGAAGGGATAAACGAAAGCTCTGGTGAAAAAACCAGTGTAGGGGAAAATGCACAAACGATTGAAGATATTCTCTTTTATGAGGAGAGCAATCAATATGAAGATGTTTCCCGCGATGTTCGCGATGCTAAGGCTCGTGATGTTCATGAAGGTTTAAAAGAAAGGGTTCATTCACTTTTGTCACGCTGCTTGCTGGCTGCTACACGCCGTGTTGCATGTGGAAGCGCTGTTCTTGCAACTATTGGCGCAATTGCTCCTTTTGTTGGTCTTTTTGCAACTGTTTGGGGAATTATGAATTCTTTTATTGGGATTGCTCAGTCTCAAACAACGCGACTTGATGTGGTGGCGCCTGGAATTGCTGAAGCCTTATTCGCAACGGCTGTTGGGCTTTTTGTGGCTATTCCCGCTGTTGTTATGTATAATAGCCTTATGCGTGCTTTGAGTGGTTATCGTAGTGATTTAGGTGATATCGCTGCTGCTCTTGAAAGGCTCTTGAGCCGTGAACTTGATAGACAAAGACAACAGAAAAGTCATAAAAAATGAAAGCAAGCCTTAATAATGATTGGGATATAGACGAGAGTGGGTTGCAAAGCGAAATCAATGTGACCCCTTTTATTGATGTTGTATTGGTGTTGCTTATTGTTTTTATGGTTGCTGCGCCTTTGGCAACATCTGCCATTTCCGTTCAGCTTCCTTCTATAACTCAAGCACCTTCAGTGGTTCAGTCTGATGAACCTCTTTATGTTACGTTGCAAAAAGATCGTTCTCTTTACATTGGTGATCATCTTGTAGAACAAGCAGCTTTGAGAGAAGCTTTGTTGAGGGAAACGACGCAAAATTTAGAGACAAAAATTTTAATCAAAGCAGATAGCGAAATTGATTATGGTACTGTCATCGATTTATTAAATCAAATACGTATGGCTGGGTATCATAAAATCGGTCTTGTAGGATTGCAAAACTCTACCAATCTTGTTTCAAGAGGTGAGATCAATAATAAAACAACAGGGGTAGCGGATGCTGCTGTCGATGGAGCGGGTGGTAGCGCGGGTGGTAACGTTGTGGGGCATGTGGATGCCGTAACAACGAGCACTACGGGAAACGCTAATATTCCAGCCGATGTCTCTGATCAGTGATAAAAAACAGCCTTTGTTGCAGGAAGCAAAGCATATTACTCAAACTCGTAGAGTGAAATTGATGAGGGTTCCGTGGATTTATTAAACCAAATACGCATGGGTTTGATATTACGTAGGGGGTTCATATATTGAATCGGTTTTTTTAGGATTAAGCACTACTCATTTTGCCGCAAGAGGTGTGATCAAGAAAACAGCAGAGGCGATTGTTGTGTGTCTTAATACATCGTAAAGCTCTTTTTGCGGCGGTGTTCATAAATGGTATAACGGTAAAGCCCCCGTAAAATAATCAAAAAATCTATCGAACCTCACTCTCTTTATGCTTAATAAAAGAGTAAGCGAGCACCATTATCGTATTTATATTTTTTTCCCAAGACAGTGTTAATATACGTATTCATTGTAGGCATTTTTTCAGTTTTTATCTGTATGCTAACCACGTTTGGAATGTGAGAAACATGCTTTTGATTGATTTAATATAAATAAGCTTGCCATGAAACAATCTTACAGTATTGAGATTTCTCATTTAAGTTGAAAGACAATTCATTATTATTATAAATCAATATGATGTATAGATTGTCGACATTACAAGCAGTGTGTGAACGCTCAATGGTTAATGCCAATGTTTTTGTTATGGGGAAGGGGTATCGGGTGTTAATGAAGTTTTGTATAGCGTGAGAGACGTAATTGAGAGATGATTATTTAGAGGGGCGTTTAGTGAAAAAACTTTGAAAGCAAATGCGCATTCCCTCTGCACTTTAAAAGCGCAAAGAATTTCCAGTATGATGTATAGATTGTCGACATTACAAGCAGTGTGTGAACGCTCAATGGTTAATGCCAATGTTTTTGTTATGGGGGAGGGGTATCTGGTGATAATGAAGTTTTGTATAGCGCACGAGACGTAATTGAGAGATGCTTGTTTAGAGGGGCGTTTAGTGAAAAAACTTTGAAAGCAAATGCGCATTCCCTCTGCACTTTAAAAGCACAAGGGGTTTTAAGTGAAAGAGTGGTTGGAATAAGTATGTGTGTTATTTTGAGAGGAGCGATTTTTCAGAGCTTCTTAAGTGTGTCCCGTTGAACCAAAACCTCCTGTTCCACGGCTCTCGTTATGGCTTGGGGTATTTTGCTCTGGTTCAATGGCGCAAACATTAACTTGAGATACGGGGGCGATGACTGTTTGGGCAATGCGCATGCCCCGTTGGATTGAAAAGTCTTCTTGTCCTAAATTGATAAGAAGGACTTTGACTTCACCACGGTAGTCACTATCAATCGTTCCTGGAGTGTTGAGGCATGTGATGCCGTGTTTTAAGGCTAAGCCAGAGCGTGGACGTATTTGTGCTTCAAACCCAAGAGATAAATGAAAAATGAGACCTGTTGGAATAAGTGCCCGCTGCCCAGGGGCAAGAACAAGCGTTTCTTCTTCTCCAATTGCTGCCCGTAGATCAAGACCCGCAGAACCTGCTGTTGCGTAGCAAGGAAGTTCTAAACCTTGTCCGTGTGGAAGACGCTGAACGGATAAAGTCTGGGCATGTGAAGATTGAGAAGAGACAGGATGGTTGTTTAGAGAGGCGTTGGTTTCAGTGTGCGACATGATCAAGGCATTTCCAAAATATGAGGTCTAGAAGAAAATGATACTTTAACAAAAGATATCTATAAAACCAAGTCGATAAAGGTGTGTGGATATAGGTTGTCCCCAGAGCTTGCTTATCATCTCTTGCTGACTTAAAATATTCCACAACACCACCTAACATCATCAAAGGCATTTTTCAATAATGGCATCATCAAGGATGGCTTATGCCTAGGGGCATGCGCTTATTTGAGATCTAAATTATGGTTACAGATAAGATTTTTTAGATACTACCGATAAGAATACCCGTGGCAAAAACCAGAGCACCCCCAATGATGACCTGTAAAGAGGCGCGCCAAAAGGGAGTTGACATGTATTTGTTCTGAATCCAGACGATGGCGCCTAGTTCGAAAAAAACAATGATAAAAGCAATAATTGTCGCTACATAAAAAGAGTTGATCAAATAGGGAAGAGTATGACCTAGTCCTCCTAATGTTGTCATAATGCCGCTGGCAAGACCTCTTTTTAATGGCGAACCACGCCCTGATAATTTGCCGTCATCATGGGCTGCTTCTGTAAAACCCATTGAAAGTCCCGCACCAATTGAAGCTGAGAGCCCTATCAAAAAAGTTTGATGCGTGTCTCCCGTGGCAAAAGCTGCGGCAAAAATGGGGGCAAGGGTGGAGACAGAGCCATCCATTAATCCTGCAAGACCTGGTTGAATCCAAGTCAAAAGTGTTTGTCTTTGCGTTTTCGAGGGTTTTTTTATGGTGTGATTTGCCGCTGTTGTTTTTTGGGAGGGATGGCGGCTCTTGCCTTTCACAAGAGAAGTTTTGTCACATAATGAACCGATAGTGTTTGCACGATTATGGCAAGAAAGGCACAAAAGTTGCTGATAATTTTTAAGCTCTTGAAGCCCCATGGCGGTAAAAACCGCCGCTTCCTTAGAGGAATAAGGTTCTAGAGCTTTTGCATATTTTAAATAGAGCGCCGCATGTTGCTCTTTTATTTTGAGCGCTTTAAGTATCACGTTTTGTGCTGAACGAAAGGACAGAGCTTTACGTTGTACAAATGAAAAAAACGATCTCAACATTTTCTGTTCCTCTGTACTTTAGAATAATTCTAAAACATAAGAAAAATAAACCGAAAGTCAATCTAAAAGTTAAAAACTGACAAATTACAAAAAGGTTGCACTGAGAAAAAAGGTGATGGGATGTTGAGAAAGTACAAGGAGATTTATCAAGTGGAGTCGACAGGGGTGCATGAAAGAAATAATTGCGTGAAAAATTTAAGAGACAATGTGCTTTATTTTGCTAAAGGGGCGTTTGAATGGAGCATTCTAATGTATTGATGCTCGAGAATATAGGAAAAGAAATAGGCTTGGCATCATCATTCATTTGATGCGTTCAAAAGACTGTAATAGCTCTTGGAATTTGAAATGATTCTTTTAAAGGAGATCTTTATTCAAGGGATAAAAGCCCATTTCGCGAGGGTGGGCCCCCGTGAAGAGTATAGAAGGGTAGAGCGGCAAAATTTCCATGAAATAATATAAACTCCATTGAGTCTTCTTAATCTTTACGCTTCATAAAAGAGCAAGTCGGCATCATCGTACACCTTAGCTCCCAGTGTTGCGACAGTCTTTAGCACGGTTCATTATAGGTATGGCATTTTATTGTACAGTTTTACGCCACTCATTCTGCTTGTGGAGGTGTAAGACAGTATTCTTATGATATTTACGCGCATTTTAGCGTTGTTACAGCTTTTGCATTTAGGTGGATTTGTTAGCGTGTAACGAATTATCTTTTGTGCTGTAATTGCAGGGGCAGATAAAGGTGGGAGTGTATAAATGAGAGAGATGTTATCATATTAAATTGTTTGATCACGCATAAAAATTTACCCTTTATGAAGGGGCATTTATTGCCTTGTAACTTGCCTGATATCTTGTATGAAAGACCAAAATTCAGTAGGTTTCCTCTCACTTCAAAACTTCTTATATTGAAGCAATTCAAATCATTTTCTTGTGTATCACAAGGAGGGGTGTGGGTGCTGTGTTTTTATTTAAAGTATGGGATGAGTTGAAATGTGAGAAGTGCATAATCTCTACGCGTTAACAAACGTTTTTGATGTTTTTAAAAAAGAATTAAGTTGTGCAGAAAAAAGAGGAACTCTATGGACATTGATGATAGTTTAGAATGGTTTTTGGGTTTGCACAAACTAACAATACCGCAGGCAGCGCTTTTAATAGTTGGATTAAATCCAGGAAAGTGTTTGTTTCACGATGAAACGGAACCAGAAAAGAGTGATATTTACGAAGATAACCTTTCCGTATCATCAGAGAAAACTGCTTGTTTCCGAGGAGCTTATAATGCCATAGTTCAGGCAGGAAAAGACGATCAATTAAAGATAGAATGGTCGAGTTTTTCTAATTATATAGAGACATATTCCTCATATGTTCTCGTTGAAGATTTAAAAGAATGGCTTTCATCGCGTGGTCTGCGTCCTGCGTTTTTTTTCCCTGAGGATGATTCTGCTGAGACTAAGGACCAAAAATATGCGTTTCAAGATCCAACGCATCCACGTTATGCTCCAAAGCTTGCTGCTATTGTTGCGGCATGGGAAGCGGTGAGTGAGGTTGAGGGTGGTAAAACTGTTAAAGGAACGCTTGCAAAATGGTTGCAACAGAATGCTGATCAATATGATTTACACAATAAGAAAAATGGTAAGTTAAAAAAGGATGTTATTGAGGAATTAGCGGCTGTTGCGAATTGGGAACCTACCGGAGGGGCGCCTAAAACACCTGCCAGCTCTCTTTTATCAAAAGAAAAAAAATAAAAAGATCACTAAAATTGTGCTGTTTTTTTTGATAATTCTGAAGGTAATCTCTTTTTCTGGGGGAGATTTTTACTTTTCTTCCCTAGATTATAAGTAATTGTTTTTCAATGAAAATAATTTTTATAGTGTTTCTCTGACTGTTCAGGCGGGGGAAAATAGACATTTTGGGGCAGTAAAATTTACCCTGTAGTTTTCGTAACTTACCTCTCTATTTTTGTTTGATTTTTTTGGGCATTTTGCAATCCATTATAAATTGAAATGAGAATGCAACATGAGAAAAATATTTTCTTTTTTTACGGTGCGTGGAAGTGCAAAAAATCCTCAAGTAAATGCACCGATAAATACACCGATATTGGAGCAGCCTGTTGCCGATGAGGTGGTGCGTAAATCGTTTAGAGTAGGTGTATTATCGTTTTGGTTAAAATTTGAACTTATCGTTGTTATAGAAAAGGTCAAAGCTGAGCGCCATAGGCTCTCTCCATAAAGAAATCTTGTCATCTATGAGCGAGTGAGGATTTCTCTTGAAAAATTTGCACAATAGTAAAACTCGTTAGCAAAACCCGTTCTTTGGCGTAACAAAAAGGATGTCATAAATGATTATCTCATCATAAATATGCTTTAAGAATAACCCGTGCGTGGCGAAAGTCTATGGCATAGTCGCTATAGATTTTTGCTCCGTGTGTGGTGATCAATACTCTTGTTTATCTCTTGTCAATGCAAGTGCCCATGAAAGTGATGAGAGTCTATTGCTCCATTGTGATGCTTGGTGGTTCATGTTTAGAAACGACAAGTGTATTGAACGCGATAGGGCTGATAGAAGGGAGAACGTATCCTGTAAAAATAGGTGTGTCTTTAAAATAAAGCTGATAAACGAAATTATTTTTTATCTACCTTTTATATGGTGAGAAAAAAGGCATTCAAAGTGCAAGCATAAGCAATTCAGCAATAAATCCCAAAATAGCATAGATCGTTTCTAGGAGAAGAGGAAGAAAATCTATCTGCAAAAGCTATGTTAGGTCATGTGACCGGTGAAATAATGTGGTTAGGGCAATAAACAATTGTTTTTGGTGAAGAGATAGAAATCGGTCGTGTGTTGATTTCTGGTTTATTAGAGAATTTTCTTTGTTATTTTGTCAAATACGATCGTTTGAGGTGTGGTCATATAAAGCGAAGCTTTTTTTCAATCTTGGAAAGATATTCCCGTTGCGGAAAATCATATAAAGTTTAAGCAACGGCAGCACGATTTTTTGTGCAATGAAATGATGAGTATGTACAATATCTCGGTAATCTCCATGGGAAACTTTACCGGATCCAAGGTGTGGATATTGTCTTCTGCTTATCCCAAATCGCAGATATTTCAAAACAACAACGGTGGAGAATGAATGTTGGATATGTTCTAGGGAAGGTTGCAAAAAATGGCAGTTTTCAAAAAAATACCAAAAATGACGAAAGGAGCGGTTGCCCACTCCTTCGTTCCTATCTCCCCTTGCGGGGAAGCGGTCACCATTACTGATGCCGTGTATGCTGATATAGATACACTTATTTTTCTCAAAAGTCAATAGTGTAAATGCGGTAAATATTTAAGCATCAGAGCTACAACTTTATGAAAATCTTCGCAGGATAATCTTGGAACGGTACGTGAGCAACTTAAACGACTTACAGAAACTGTTGTGACATAATTGCAGATAATCCACGCTTTTTTATTCTCTATGGGAGATTGTATTGGATACGCAGCGGGATTATTGGGTTGTGATTTCGTTGAAAAAGGTAAAACTGTTACATTTCCATATAATTTTGCATTCTTAGAAAGCACTAAAACAGGCCGCTTTTTCCAAAATTCAGGGAGTATCGAATCATGAGGAAAATCGCACCAAAAAACTTGCCTGATGCGTGGTGCCGATTTGATTCGTGGTTTTATATGAGGTGGTTTTTGGTAAGGCGCATTTAAATCTCTTTCTCTTATATGCTCGCGCCATGCATTATGATCATGTTCCATCATAGTACATGGTTCTTCAAGTTTGGTTATATCTAAGGAAATAGGTGATAGGATAGAAGGCTCTGTGTTCTTATCTTCAGCCATAGCAGACCATTTATATTTATTGGTCCCCTCACTTATTATTTTACGGCTTTTCTATCACGAGTTTTTATCAAAATGTTGCTTATAAGTACAGAGAGGTGAAACCATAAAATGGATGTATCTGCTTATTTTTGTCTTTTGAGTACAACGCTAGAGGAGGGATGTTGGTGACTCGTTGGTGTTGGTGGGGTGGTTTGGCGGTGGGTGGTTTTGGGTGGGGATTGGTGACTGGAGAGTTGTTGGTTAGGGGGGAAGCGATTGGAGAGAACGAGTGAACGCGGTTTCGTTTCTATTTTATGGTTAGAGTTTTTTATTGCTTGAAAGAATGCCTTTTGAAGTAATATAGAGGCTTATAAGGCTGAAAAATAGGCTTGAGACGACATTCCAACCGGCAAATGAAAGAAAAAGAAAGCGTGCGGATGCTTCAGAACAAGAAGGGGGATGAATGTTGTTTAATTGGTTAAGCAACTGGTTAATGTCTGAAGTTTTTCTGACTGCGCTTAAACCACAACTGAGGGGAGCAGCCCAAAAGCCGTATTCAACACCCGCATGATAAATGGCTAAAACAAGGCTGATGCACATTAAGACAAAAACACACAAAAATAAAAGTTGTACCCAAGCAGTTATGCGAAAAAAATATGCCCCAAAACCTGCTAAAAGCAAAAATGGTATGGCACCATAATAGGGGAAACGCTCTATGAGACATAAATCGCAAGGAAGATACCCTCCGAAATGTTCAAAACCAAGGGCAATACCTATTGTGGCAGACAAGCAAAAAGCGAGAAAAAAAGCCCACAAACTTTGTTCTTTTCTGCTGGGTTCAAGATGAAGGTGCTTGTGTAAAAGTGGGTGAGAAGACAAAACGCATGCCATTAAGTCTGTTCCTTATAAAAGCTTCTTGTTTAAAAAAGCTATGAAAATCCCATAAATTAAAAGGAGGCTAACACAACCAATGAGAACAATCCATTTGAAATGCTGTACTAGAAAATTCATTGCTTTTTGCCCAAAATGTTTAATCAGCCACGCGAGAAGATAAAAACGAGCGCCTCTAGAAAAAATACAAATAAGCACGAAAAGTTCAAGACGTACACTCATGACACCAGCCAAAATTGTGACAATCTTGATGGGGGGAAGATGAAAAAAACCTGATGTTATCAGTAAAATGATTAGAAATTGCAGGGTTGCACTATTTTTCAGAGATTCAAAACTTTCAACCTTACCATAAATTTCTAAAATGGGCTTGGCAAGGGTATCATAGGCAAAATGTCCGATAAACCAACCGGCAATGCCTCCTAATACAGAACAGATCGTCGCAATCAAAGCATAGCGATAAACCTGCTTTTGATGAATAAGCAGCATCGGAATATATAAAACATCTATGGGAATTGGAAAAACAGAACTTTCAATAAAGGCAATGAAACCAAGCCAGTGCGGTGCTGTACGCCGATTTGCTAAAGAAATCGTCCAAAGCTTTAATTTGTTTAATATCATGAGGCTTTTATAAGTTTAAGAGGTAAAGACTTTACAAATGAGATTGCTATAAATCCGGTAGAGAAATCCAATAAAGAAAATATTCCATAAAATAGATAAGAAAATGATATGAATTCTTAAAAAATGAGAAGTCTTCTGTTGACGAATCTGTTCTTCTTCATATAGTGCAAAGGAATAATCGACAAGTCTGTCTTTTATAGTCCTGTCTTTTATAGCTGTGTGCGGGTGTGGTGGAACTGGTAGACGCGCCAGACTCAAAATCTGGTTCCGAGAGGAGTGTCGGTTCGAGTCCGACCACCCGCACCACTTCATAAATATTTCCCTTTATCCTGTTATGGCGCATCACGTTGTTTTATAAAACATGGGGGGTTATAAAACGTGAGATTCATAGACCGTGTTCAATGTTTTGCATGTTGAATGAAAAACCTCGAATACCGTAGGATTCTCTCATTTCAAGTCTGCTTCTAGTAAATCAACCAAAATCATGTCGCTCGTACGTTACAAGCTAGATGAGCTCGCGTGGAGTGAAATTTTACAAAAAATGAATAAAAATGCCTCTTATGCTGTTTCAAGGGCATCATTGGAGGTAAAGTGTATGATGGATGGTGCCAGCTTGCACTTTTATGAAGTGTAGAGATGGTGTTCTATAGATTTTGTATTCTTGTAGGTGCTGTCGCAAAATGGGCTTGAGGGTTTTGAGAGATGTTTCTTTAAAACATGCATGTGCATTGGCAATCCAAGTGTCTTGAATTTGAATGTGTTTGGTTTGAAGCGTTGTCGTATGACATGAGGGGCGTGATCGCCAAAAAGATATGTGAGAAACAAAAACATGAGGCAATGCGTAATCTCCACTCTTTAAAAGGCAGAGTTTTAGAGGTTTAAAAAATAGTGCTTTAGAGGCTTTAGAGATTTTATATTCTTGTAGGTGCTGTCGCAAAATGGGCTTGAGGATTTTGGGAACTGTTTCTTTAAAACACGCATGTGCATTGGCAATCCAAGTGTCTTGAATTTGAATGTGTTTGGTTTGAAGCGTTGTCGTATGACATGAGGGGCG
>NZ_JBHILT010000003.1:0-34294 GCF_042193405.1 Bartonella sp. TT110JLCBS | reverse complement strand
TGATCGCCAAAAAGATATGTGAGAAACAAAAGCATGGGGTAGTGCGTAATCTCCTCTCTTTAAAAGGCAGAGTTTTAGAGGTTTAAAAAATAGTGCTTTAGAGGCTTTAGGAAGTCGTAAAGCAGAGGAAAAGGGTAAGGTTGGAAATTGGGTTTTACCTTGACAACTTCATGTGCTCCCCAAATGAAGCTGTCTCCCCGTTACAGAAATTACATAAACAGAAAACCGCAATATCCTCTCTCCACTCTGGCATACAATAGCTGTAAAACACTGTCGTTTGAAGTGTGGTAATATAGGGCATACTTCCTTGAAACGTTACAGTATTTTTTTCGGTGTGTGTTGGATATTCTTAAGTGTGTTTGTTTTGCTTTAGGTTTAAGGGCATTCTATGCGGAGGAGCCCAGAGAAGCCCGCCCAAATCTCCCAAGATTCCTCAAGAGTTTTTGTGTTTTTATAAATGGACATGGTGTTTAAAAATGGATTTTTAAACATAGGTTTTTAGAAGCTTTATTCTTTAAGAGCGGGGAGGAAAGTCAACATATATCCTATAAAACTGCTATTGATGCGCAATATCCATATTTATTTTAAAGAAATATCTCTTACATAACGGCTCTCATTTATTTTACGATGGCGCTCAGTGATATGATAGTAAAGCTTTTATATTCCAAATGCATTACATGAAAGGCTGCGAGGATAGAAGCTTGCTTTAAGAGAGGGAGAGGCTTTATTGTTTCGTGACTATTTGTTTACAGTTTAGTACTGTTTTTTAGAATCTACGTCTTTTTAGGGGAAAGGGGCATAAAAAAACCCCGTTTTTAACAGGGTTTTTTAATCATTCAATTTTTCTACAAAACTTAGAATTTGTAAGCGATACCAAAGCGAACATCATGCGCTTGAGAAGAGATTTTAAGGTTATCGTTTGCAAAGTTCTTTTTAAAAAAATCTGAATAACGATATTCTGTACGCATAATGATATTATTTGTCATTGCAAGATCAAAACCACCACCAACAGTGTAACCAATCATTGTTTTTGTCTCATCTAACATATTGCCAGAAGCAAAAATTGTCGAATCTTCTTGCGATTTTGATAAAAGTGACATGATATATTGCATCTGTTTATAGGCTATACCTCCTGCAATATAAGGCATAAGACGATGGGAAGCAAAACCAATGCGCGCGCGCGTAGCACCAGCCCCTATTTCTTTCAATGTTACACTGCTAACAACAATGTCACCATAGTTGGGTATCGTTTCATCCTGAGCTGCAGGTTTTATGATAGGAATCCCAGCTTCTTTAAAGGCAACGTTAATGGAGTCTAATTTATCTAAAATTTTCTTTCCACTGTCTGTTTGGGTGCTTTTCCTCCCAGACCAGACTAAGTCGGTATCAAAACCGAAAACAAAATCTCCTAGATCAATGTTAGAACCTGCATACAACCCTGTTCTCAATCCTGATAGTTTCGGTGATAAATCTCTATCAATCCAAGCCCATTTTCCGTCTCTGGCTTCTTCTACATAATTTAGAGTATTTTTATTGGAAAAATATCCGATTTGTCCTCCTAAATAAAAACCAGACCAAGAAAAAGGTGCAGAAATAGTAACCGGTGAAATACGTGACGATGAATCATTTTGCAATGAAACCTTCGGTTCTGATTGCTTAAAGATTACCGTATCTGCTGCTTGCGCTGTTGAAGCGGTAATGAAAGTAAAAATAGATAGTGCTATTAAACATTTTGTTTTCATAAAATATCCCCAATTCATTTAGAATATAAATCGCATTATACACGAATCGGTTAAAAAAATCTATATTTAATAATCATTATGAAAACTAAAATACTCAAAAAAATCTATAATTATTCATATTTAAGCATTCTTAAAACTTGTTTTCATGCTATTATCTCGCGTGTGTATTGATTTTTCAGTATTTTTTATATATACACACTTCAGTGTTCTCTGTGTTTTAGAAAAAATTATAATATAGTAAAAAAGCTTTTTATTTATTAAAAAACATTATTTTATATACATTAAAAATACTCTTTGTTGTTAAGTGTTAAATGCATTATCCATTGTGATTGAAATCAATGTGCTTAATATTCAATTGAACGTAAAAAATGCATATTGGCACCATTATATTCTTTGCTCGTTTCTGATATTGCGTAGCTTTTTATTGCGATAGCCTTTTGAGCACTTGAGGAGATGAGCGACTTTATTTCTTTTTTATCTATATGTGCCACTTTTGCTTATGGCAATCCAAGCGAATAGTTTTGATTGCCAAGCAAATAGTTTTGATTGATTGAATGGAATACGAAGAATAAGAAGGAGTAAAGTGCGAGAATCTCAAGTCTCATGAGGTTTCTTATGCGCCATGTAAAACGGAAAACTCTCCGTTCCGTTCGCTTAAAGCCGGAACGTGGATGAGAGCCTAAAAACTGAATGTCGTTGGCTATTTTAAAGAGATTAGCGCGTGCATTCAGATTTTTGTGGAAATGGGTGAGGGTGTCATAATGGGCAAATGCCTCCAATTTCTTGCGAGCTGTCAAGGATATCCCGTCAGAGAGTGAATTGTTTCAGCAAAGATCAAAACCTTTCAGTGCATCAAATTTTGTTCCAACAGCTGTTCCTCTATTGAGCACGCCCCATCTTCACGCTTCATAAAAGAGACATTTCTCAATGTTCCTAAACCCATTTCACGACGGCGATTATGAATGGTATAACGATAAATCTATTGAGCACCTCTTTTACGCTTCATAAAAGAGATATTTCTCAATGTTCCTAAACCCATTTCACGACGGCGATTATGAATGATATAACGATAAATCTATTGAGCATCTCTTTTACGCTTCATAGAGGAGCAAGCCGGTGCCATTACTATATTTGCCAGTTCGTGGGTGTTGTGACAGTCCTTGGCGCTTGAGGTGGTTCATTAGAGGCGTTTGTAGTCCTTATCTTATACAATTTCTATCCATACATTCATTGCGTTTGTGATGTGCTAGTCAGTGATTTTGATTGATGCAACATGGGACAGATTTAAAATGAGAAAATCTTACGGTATTTAGGATTCTCATTCAATATGGATAACGCTAGATTATTATTATAAATCAATATATTATCTCATTGAGATAAGAGTTATCTACCCAATGTTATCAATAATGATAACATTGTAAGCGTAACTACTATGAATTCATTAATCTTTTTTACTTCGATTGAAATTATGTCTATTAATACTGATTTTTTTTGAGCTAATTCTGTTTGGTTGATAGCTAATTGATTTTTAAAATCAAGATGTGAAGCTAGAATGAAAAACACCTTACGGTCATAGCCATTTAAATCACTTTCTGCCAGTATAGCCATTGGGTGTTGAGCCATGACTATTCATTTCTTTCCAAAACCGTTGTGCCTTTTAAGTACAACATAAGCAACAAAACCATCCATAGCATAAATGCGGACCAGAGCCTAAAATGAACGCTGTGGGTAATTGTTATCGGTCATCATCGGGGTGTTTACACCCCGATTTTTTGACAGAAAGATTTGTTTTAAGACGTTTGCATCTTTTTTAGTGGGTTGTTTATTGGGGAGCAATCATCTTTTTAGGATCAACTAATCGATCATAATCCTCTACAAAAACGCCTGCTTTTAATGCTTCGGTGCGCAAAGTTGTATCATTTTTATGCGCTGCTTTGGCAATTTCAGCAGCTTTTTCATAGCCAATTTCTGGTGCAAGAGCTGTGACTAACATGAGTGAGCGCTCCATGAGCGAGTGAATATGAACACGATTGGCCCGTAATCCTTGAATGCAATGCATATCAAAAGAACGCATGCAATCACCAAGAAGGGTAATTGATTGTAAAACGTTATAGCCAATAACAGGTTTATAAACGTTGAGTTCAAAATGTCCTTGGCTTGCGGCAAAGGTTACGCTGGTATGATTCCCAAAGACTTGGCAAGAAACCATGGTCATGGCTTCACACTGGGTGGGGTTGACTTTGCCGGGCATAATGGAAGAGCCGGGTTCATTTTCAGGAAGACTGAGTTCTCCTAAACCGGAACGTGGACCAGAGCCTAAAAACCGAATGTCATTAGCAATTTTAAACAGATCAGCAGCGAGAGCATTCAAGCTTCCGTGGAAATGCGCAAGGGCGCCATGATGGGCAAGTGCTTCAAATTTATTGCTGGCAGTTTGGAACGTTATTTCTGTGAGAGTGCTTACTGTTTGCGCAAAAGCAACGTCAAAACCTTTGGGTGCATTCAGTCCTGTGCCAACAGCCGTGCCACCTTGAGCAAGCATTTGGACATCGGTTAGAGCATTTTCAATGCGCTGAAGATTGGCTTCTAATGCGGTACGATAGCCTGAAAATTCTTGCCCTAAGGTTAAAGGGGTTGCATCTTGGGTATGGGTGCGGCCGATTTTAATGATGTCTGCAAATTCTTGCTCTTTTTGTTTTAATGTCGCAATAAGAGCTTCAAGGATTGGCAGTAAGTGTTGGCGTGTTTGCAACGTGGTGGCAATGTGAAGCGCCGTGGGAAAGGAATCGTTCGATGATTGACTCATATTGACATGGTCATTGGGATGAACGGGTTTTTTGCTTCCAAGCTTTCCTCCCAAAATCTTACTAGCACGATTAGCAATGACTTCATTGACATTCATATTGCTTTGTGTGCCTGAGCCTGTTTGCCAGACGGAGAGTGGAAAATGCGTATCAAAATCGCCAGCAAGCACTTCATCAGCGGCGGCAATAATTGCTTTTCCAATATTTTCTGGTAGTTTGCCTTTGTCCATATTTACAAGTGCTGCTGCTTTTTTGACAAGGACTAAGGCATAGATGATGGCAAGAGGCTGCTTTTCACTGCCAATATTAAAATTATGCAGAGAACGTTCAGTTTGTGCGCCCCAATAACGATCTTGACGGACCGAAATCGTTCCAAAGCTATCCGTTTCCTGACGTGTTTCAACCATGATAAGATCCTTTTTTGTTCACGGGTTCTCAAAAAAGATAGATAACGCGAAAGTGCAATAAGAGGCAAGACTTTGAAGCTTCATTTAGAAAAATTATTTTATGGCTATTCTTGACATTGAGAGATGCCGATTTTATATCTAACTCATGTTAGCACTCACGTGAAGAGAGTGCTAGCAAGAACTTTTAAGATTAATGCAATTATGTTCAGTTTTAAGGATTTAAAACATGGCTAATATACAATTCCGCCCACTTCACGACCGTGTCGTTGTCCGTCGGGTTGAATCTGAAAATAAAACAGCTGGTGGGATCATCATCCCTGATACAGCAAAAGAAAAACCTCAAGAAGGCGAAGTGATTGCTGTTGGCAATGGCGCTCTGGATGATAATGGAAAGCGCGTGCCGTTAGAAGTCAAAACAGGAGACCGTATTTTGTTTGGAAAATGGTCTGGAACTGAAGTCAAGATTAATGGGGAAGATCTCCTCATCATGAAAGAATCTGACATTATGGGAATTATGGGCTAATTGAAGCGCTTAGTTTTTCATTGTGTACTATTTTGAAAAAAACTCCAAGGAGAAATTAAATGGCTGCTAAAGAAGTCAAATTTGGCCGTGATGCGCGTGAGCGTTTGTTGCGCGGTGTCGACATTCTTGCTAATGCTGTGAAGGTGACACTCGGCCCTAAAGGTCGCAATGTGGTGATTGATAAATCATTCGGTGCGCCTCGCATCACAAAAGATGGTGTATCCGTTGCAAAAGAAATCGAACTGGAAGATAAGTTCGAAAATATGGGTGCGCAAATGTTGCGCGAAGTTGCTTCTAAAACCAATGATGTTGCCGGTGATGGAACAACAACAGCAACTGTTTTGGGACAGGCTATTGTGCAAGAAGGTGTTAAAGCCGTTGCTGCTGGTATGAACCCAATGGATTTGAAGCGTGGAATTGATGCTGCTGTTGAAGAAGTGGTGGCAAACCTCTTCAAAAAAGCTAAAAAAATTCAAACTTCTGCAGAAATTGCACAGGTGGGAACAATTTCCGCCAATGGTGCTGCTGAAATCGGTAAAATGATCGCTGATGCTATGGAAAAAGTGGGCAATGAAGGCGTCATTACCGTGGAAGAAGCTAAAACCGCTGAAACGGAATTGGAAGTCGTGGAAGGAATGCAATTTGACCGCGGGTATCTTTCCCCTTATTTTGTCACAAATGCTGAGAAAATGGTCGCTGATCTCGATGATCCTTACATTCTCATTCATGAAAAGAAATTGTCTAATTTGCAATCCTTACTTCCTGTGCTTGAAGCTGTTGTTCAGTCTGGAAAACCACTTCTCATTATCGCTGAAGATGTGGAAGGTGAAGCTTTGGCAACGCTCGTGGTTAACAAACTGCGCGGTGGTTTGAAAATTGCTGCTGTAAAAGCTCCTGGATTTGGTGATCGCCGTAAAGCAATGCTGGAAGATATTGCTATCTTGACATCTGGACAGGTTATTTCTGAAGATGTGGGCATTAAACTTGAAAATGTCACTTTGGATATGCTTGGACGTGCAAAGAAAGTGAATATTTCTAAAGAAAATACCACCATTATTGATGGTGCTGGACAAAAAGCTGAAATTACTGCTCGCGTCAATCAAATCAAGGCTCAGATCGAAGAAACAACTTCTGACTATGACCGTGAGAAATTGCAAGAAAGACTTGCTAAACTCGCTGGTGGTGTTGCTGTTATCCGTGTGGGTGGTGCAACAGAAGTTGAAGTGAAAGAAAAGAAAGACCGTGTTGATGATGCTTTGAATGCAACACGTGCTGCTGTTGAAGAAGGTATTGTTGCTGGTGGTGGTACCGCATTGTTGCGTGCAGCAAATGCGTTGACTGTTAAGGGAAGTAATCCTGACCAAGAAGCGGGTATTAGTATCGTTCGTCGTGCTCTACAAGCTCCAGCGCGCCAAATCGCAACCAATGCTGGTGAAGAAGCCGCTATTATTGTGGGCAAAGTGCTGGAAAATAATGCTGACACTTATGGTTACAATACCGCAACCGGTGAATTTGGTGATTTGATTGCTTTGGGAATTGTTGATCCTGTGAAAGTTGTGCGTTCTGCTCTTCAGAATGCGGCTTCAATTGCGAGCCTTCTGATCACAACAGAAGCAATGGTTGCTGAAGTTCCCAAAAAAGACACTCCAATGCCTCCAATGCCTGCTGGTGGAATGGGCGGAATGGGCGGAATGGATTTCTAAGCTCTTTTCCATAGACGTAATAAAGAAACGGGTCTTATGGGCCCGTTTTTTTGTATATTTCTTTTGTGCATACGAATTTTCCTCTTTATGATTGTTTCTTTATCTTAGAGGATTATTCTCTTTTCCACGGAGGGATATGTCGTCATTGTGAAGAGAGTGAATAGATCTCACTCTTGGTTTTTGGCTTTTTCTCTTGCATTTATGAAATGTTTCTATTGTGCAGAGATTGTGATTGCCTTTGAAAATATTTTGCTGATAAAAATACAATTCTTTGATTTATAATAATTTCTTTCTCATATAGTTCTTTTTTTTATTTTAAGCTTATTCATTTATCATTAAAAAATCCTGTGTTTGTGCTTCATAAGGTGAGAGGTCACTACGGTTTTTATAAACCAACGCAATCATTAAAAGTCAGTAGTTAAGAGTTAGTAATTAAGAGTTAGTACCTATTGAGCGTTGGAAAGACAGAATTGAAAAGAGCATGATGGGGCTGGTTTGTTTTTTTATGAATAAGATGCTGGTATTTCAAGCTTTTGCATAAGGTGATAAGCATCTCTCTGTTTCGTTGATCTCTGAAATGGGGAGACTGCTCCATTTGAGAAGCTTAAAGATAAAAGCTAATTTTTTGCCTTGCTCTCATCTTTTTTTCGGTAAGCGCATCACCTAAACTGGAGCCAAACCCATGTTGTCATACTCAAGTTCTGTTTGTTGCCTATATTGTGACAGAAAATTCTTGAGAGGGGAGCAATTTTTGAGCTAAGGGGACCATGACAGATAGCTGAAAAAAATCATTACGAGACAGTAGGCGCGCTTGTTTTAGAATTTTTAATGCTTCTGATGATAAAGGCACGCGAAATTCTGTTGTAGCTTCATGCCTTCTTTTCATATTTTCGAGCCAAGGATTTTTCATATATTCTCTTCAATTTGATCTTTATGCATAGGACATAAGGGCATTGGGCGGCAGGGTATTGGGAGGCAGGGCATTGGGAGGGTGAGAGGAGCCGGCTTGCTTTTTTATTAAACGTAAAGATGAGAGGCTTTATGTAAGGCTACCATTACATTGCTTGTTTATGCACTTCTTTAAAAGAAATGTCTTTTAATACAAATTCTTGGTAATGGGATTTATGAAGAGTATAAAATCATTTGGATATCAATAGATTATTAAAAAAATGTATGTTGGTATGATCCTTTTCTTATGTTACCAAAGTTGCTGACTTACGTGTTTGTTAAAAATCTCTCTTCATACCCTTAAATTCATTTCATGAAAGTGTTTGTGAAGAGTGTATAAAAATTTCTCGTGAGACGTGAAAAATCATCAATAAAACTCCATGTGTTCAAAAAATAACGAATGGCTTTTTATATTTTAAAATAATTGAACACGTCTCACGGTTCATTTTTTATTTTTTATTTTAGAGCTGAATATTCGATTTTTGTGTAAAAAAATTTCCCAGCGCATCTATAATCCGTGAAAAATCAAGCGCTAATAACACAATGATGAATATAATCCACTTCGTATAACGCGACATCACTTTTATACTTTTATAAGTCATGATGATTTCTTGTAGGATTTCTTTTTCCTTTTCTGTAAGCTCTTTATCGTCTTGTGTTTTTTTTCTAGCCATGTTTCCACCCACACATGTGTTCCCCTTGTTTGTTATGCTTTAAAATATCTCTTGCGAGATTTGAACTGATGATATTGAGATCTTTGTTGTCTAAATAAATGGGCATCCAACCAACGCAAGAAAAAGGCTCATTGATTGTTTTTATCGCGCAACCAGTGAGTAAGAGCAGCCCGTACATCAGTATCACTTTTTTGATTAATTTCATTTTCCACCTCTTGCCGTGTTGTTGATGACTTTAGTGTTGTTTCTATTTGCTTTTGTTGCTCAATCTTCTTTCCAAGAGTGAAAGCTTTTGCTAAAGCAATAAAAAAAGCGGTCAGAGCCGCTCCTGTTATCATCAGATTTTTTTTCAACCACCCCATCATAAACGCTGCTCCCGAAACCGTTTTGCCACAAAGAAAATGCCAACGAAGGCGGCTAAAACCATAATGGTTGCTAATGCCCATTGGATAGGACCATTGCCTGCCAATAAACCGCCAAGACCAGAAAAAGAACCAATAATCGGCGTAAGCGCTTCTGCCTTGAAAACACCCGTTGGTGCTTGCGTTTCTACGGTTTGATAGTTGGAAGAAACATAAGCCCCTTTCGCCCATAAGCCTGCTTCTGCTGCACGACGGTGCACTAAACCGTGAAGACGTTTTCCTCCTGCTTTGGTCCACTTTTGTAACTCAGCAGGGACGGCTTCATATTCGCCGTTATTGAGCTTTTTTAGAAGGGTCGAATTACAAAAAGCTGCCGTTCCTACATTATAGCAAAACGATACGAGTGCGGCGAATTGTTCATTCGTTAAAGAAACCGTCACATGTTTTTCAACGGTGTTTTCAAATTGCCTTAAATCTTGACAAAGAACTTCTTCTGCTTGTTCTTCAGTAATGATCATGCCCTTGTGAACGAACGGTTTGCCAGCCGTGCTGGTATGACCATAGCCGATTGTCCACACCCCAATAGCATCTTTATAGGCTTGTAAACGCAATCCTTCCCATTGTTTAATGAGTGCAAGTCCTGCTTTAGATATTTTTCTCATTTGCTTCTCCATAAAATAAAGCCTCACGGTAACGTGAGGCTGGTTGACAGATTAAAAATGAATTTTTTCACGCTTCAAAAACAGAAGAGATGTGAAACTGTGATGAAATCAAAAGGTTGGGCAAGAGGGATAATGGTTGGGCAAGAGGGGTAAATAGTTGGGCAAGAGGGGTAATGGTTGGGCAAGAGGGGTAAATAGTTGGGCAAGAGAGGTAAATGGTTGGGCAAGAGGGGTAAATAGTTGGGCAAGAGGGGTAAATGGTTGGGCAAGAGGGGTAAATGGTTGGGCAAGAGGGGTAATGGTTGGGCAAGAGGGATAATGGTTGGGCAAGAGGGATAATGGTTGGGCAAGAGGGGTAAATAGTTGGGCAAGAGGGATAATGGTTGGGCAAGAGGGGTAAATGGTTGGGCAAGAGGGGTAAATAGTTGGGCAAGAGGGGTAAATGGTTGGGCAAGAGGAGTAAATAGTTGGGCAAGAGGAGTAATGGTTGGGCAAGAGGGGTAAATAGTTGGGCAAGAGGGGTAAATAGTTGGGCAAGAGGGATAATGGTTGGGCAAGAGGGATAATGGTTAGGTTGGTGAGATAATGGTTGGGTTGGTGTTTTCCGTTAAGAGAGGTTGTTGATTTTAAGACCTTGTATTGGTTTTTTGATGGAGTCTTTATTGGTGTGCGGGCAGTTGTTGGGTTGATGCACGATAAGCGTGATCTATAGTGGTTGTGTTCGTCGTATGGCATTGATGTGGGGGGCTTGAGATATAAGCGCACACTCTCAGAAAAACAAGACATATGCTTTTACTGAAGACGGAAGCATTCAATATTTTATGTATCAAGCGTTTTGCCTATTCAAATAGTCTCATTGTTACAAAAAGCTTTGGGCGAACAAGAGCTTTGGAATTTTGATACAATTTTAAGAGGGGATGGTTTTTATCGGACAATGGTGCTTTTTCTTTAAGAGAAAAGTTGTTTGCTATTTTTGTTTTACGAACACAAAAGCCGATTTGCCTAGAGAAATCTTCGCTGTAAAGCAATCTCTCTTCGTTCTTTGATGAATAGCAATATGGAAAAAACCTCAATTACATCGTTAAAGATTTGTATTCAGTAATCCTTTTTTGGTGAGAGGAAATAGAAACAGTTTTTCCCTCTGTTGTTTTTAAGTTTTTTTCAAATCTCTCTCTCAGGGTTTCGCCTTTTTTGTTGACTGTTTCATGTTCAGCTTCCGGATGGACTTTTAAATATTGTTCTAGACGTCTTCTTCCTTGCGCATGTTTGTATAAACTGATGGGGAGATAGGAATCTAACTTTTCAGCAGATAAAGAGGAATGGGGTTCACATAATACACCCTTAACATTATCTTTGTGCAATCTTGCTAATTTATCAGATTCAAGATGAAGCTTTTTGGCAAGGCTTAAGCTGAACATTCCACATTCAGAAGAGCTTCGCTGAATATCCATTTCTGCTGTGGTAAAAGAATAAGGAGGCAGTTGAAGACATTGAAGGGTTTGATTTATTTTTCTCTCTAGTTTGCAAGCCGTGATATTCTGAAAGGTTGTAGGTTCAAGCATAATCAAAGAGATTTTCTCATCAACTTTTTGATAATCAAGGACGGCAAAGTGGATTGTGCTTCCCGAATTGACTATAAATCGGGCAGATTTTGCGCCGCTCTCAACGACTTCTTTTAGGGCGTGCGAAAACTCTTCTGCTGTAAGAGCCAATTTGAGATTCATGTCTGGATATTTGCTGTTTGCTTTTTCTACGAGAGCCGGCATCAATCTAATATCCGTATCTTCATAATAAGCGTTAATCCAACGGCCGGTGACGAGATCATCTTCTAAGCCTGTAATAATATCTTTTAATTCGGCAGAACTCGGTGCAACATGTTCTTCTTCTGTTTGGACCGAGCTTTGCATTAAACGGGCAATAAGGTCTTCTAAAGATTCATTTGCACTTGCCCCTTCTGGTGTTGGTGAGGAATGAGGTTGGGAAGAATCTTGTGGCTTCATAAGCTTAGCCTCCATATTGATAATTGGTAGAAAATATTATTTTCTTCAATTCTGGCTAAACAATGTTTTGAAAGAGAACCTTTGCATCTTGGAAGGTGAGGTTAAAAAGGGGTGTTTTTAAAAAGCTTATGGTTTTCTTGAATTTAAAAAAATGAAGCATCTCGTGCATTTTCAAATTTATGAGCACTGTTTTAAAATGGGCTATTTTTGATAGAGCTGTCCTGTTTTATCTTTTGTCTTTGAAGAAGTCATGTTGCTTACTGTTTGCATCTTTACCTCTTTCAAAGGAAAAAAAGATTTGCTAACAGCAATTTATGCTTAACCGTCAAGCCGCAGAGCTTCATTCTTTGTGGATGTGGAATAGGGCTAAATGCTTATTACATCATTAGAGATTTATATTCTGTGGCTCTTTTTCTGTGTTGTGAAACAGAAACAGTTTTTGTCTCTGTTGCTACCAAGCTTCTCTCAAACCTCTCAGTTAGGGTTTCGCCTTTTTTGTTTACTTTCTCCTGTGCTGCTTCTGGATTGGCTTTTAGATATTCCCCAAGACGTCTTCTTCCTTGCACGTGTTTGTAAAAAGTGGTCGGAAGATATGGATCCAATTTTTCTGCAGGTAAAGGCGTGTCTGGTTTACATAATACACCCTTAACATTATCCTGATGCAGTCTTTCTAATTTTTGAGATTCGGTATGAAGCTTTTTAGCAAGGGCTAAGCTGAACATTCCACATTCAGAAGAGCTTCGCTGAATATCCATTTCTACCATGGCAAAGGAACAATTGGGCAACTCATGCGCTTTAAGAGCCAATTGTGTTCTTAATGCCAGCACTGCTGGTTTCATATTGTTGAGTGTTGTAGGTTCAAAAAATATCACGGAGGTTTTGTCATCGATGGTTTGATGATCAATCACTGAAAAATGGATTCCTCTATCCTTTGTATAAATGATAAATCTGGAAGATTGAACGCCGTTTTCGATGGCTTCTTTGAGTGCAAGGGCAAAGTCGTGAGATGACGCTGCCAATTGAAGACGCATGTCGGGATATTTACGATTTGCCTGATCTACCAAGGCTGGCATTAGTTTAAGATCTGTACTTGCATAATCAGCTGTGACCCAACGACCTGTTGAGATATCATCCTCTAAACGGGCAATGATACTTTTTAATTCTTCACGATTGAATGGGATATTTTTGCCTTTTTCGCTACTGGGGTGTTCTAAATGTGCAGTAAGAGTGTCTAATGATGCATTTGCATGCGCTCCTTCTGGTGCATACACTTCTTCTGGTGCGCTTGCACCTTCTGGGGTTTGCGAGGAATGAGGGAGGGAAGAATCTTGTGGCTTCATAAGCTTAGCCTCTATATTGATAATTGGTAGAAAATATTATCTTCTTCAATTCTGGCTAAACAATGTTTGCAGGAAAGATTTTTAGCTTAAAAAAATAAAGAGATGAAATCATCTTTATTTAAAAAAAAATTGTTACGAAAGACAAAATCCCACACTTTTCAGAGTCAAAGGCAAGGTATCTTTTTAAGAGGTCATGTTGCTTATTGTTTGCATCTTTACCTCTTCCAAAGGGAAAAGAAGATTTGCTAACAGTAATTTATGCTTAACCGTCAAGCCGCAGAACTTCATTACTTTGTGAAGGTGGAATAGAGCTAAATGCTTATTACATCATCAGAGATTTGTATTCTGTTGCTCTTTTTCTGTGTTGTGAAACAGAAACAGTTTTTGTCTCTGTTGCCACCAAGCTTCTCTCAAACCTCTCAGTTAGGGTTTCGCCTTTTTTGTTTACTTTTTCATGTGCTGCTTCTGGATTGGCTGTTAAATATTCCCTAAGACGTCTTCTGCCTTGCACGTGTTTGTATAAACGAGCTGGAAGATATGGATCTAATTTTTCAGCAGGTAAAGGCGTGTCTGGTTCACATAACACACCCTTAATATTATCTTTGTGCAGTCTTTCCAATTTTTGAGATTCGAGATAAAGCTTTTTGGCAAGGCTTAAGCTGAACATCCCGCATTCAGAGGAACTGCGTTGAATATTCATTTCTGCCATGGCAAAATGAATGTTAGGCAATTGGTGATGTTCAATGGATTGTCGCGTCCTTAATGCAAGTAAGGCGGGGAGCGTGTCACGCAGTGAGGTAGGTTCTAAAAATATCAGAGATGTCTTGTCCCCTATGGTTTGATGATCAATGACCGCAAAATGAATTCCTCTATCTTTTGCGTTAACGATCAGTCTAGAAGATTTAATGCCATTTTCGAGTGTTTCTTTGAGTGCAAGGGCAAAGTCGTCAGGTGTCATTGCAAGTTTAAGATTCATCTCTGGATATTTACGATTGGCTTGATCTACCAAAGCTGGCATCATGTAAAGATCTAAAATATCATAATAATTTTTGATCCAACTGCCATCGGCATTATGCTGTTCTAAACCGGCAACAATATCTTTTAACTCTGCACGGTTGAAAGGGGTGTTTTGTATTTTTTCGATGTTAAGCCGTTCTAAATGTGCTGTAAGAGTGTCTAATGATGCACTTGCACCTTCTGGTGCGCTTGCGCCTTCTGGGGTTTGCGAGGAATGAGGTGAGGGAGAATCTTGTGGCTTCATAAGCTTAGCCTCTATGTTGATGATCAATAGGTGATATTATCTTCTTCAATTCTGGCTAAACAATGTTTTGAAAAGAAGCCTTTACATCTTAAAAAATGAGGCGATGAGAGCATAATGATGCCGTTTTCATATTTTTATGCGTGTATTGCTCATCATTGCTGTGATGTATAATATCGGTATTTTATGGGGGTATTATTAGGGCGTTCTCTTGGGAGCCCCTAGTGAATACGGCTTGTTTTGAAGATCTCAAAATTATAGAGCTGTTGGTGATGCAAATTGGGTGATGCAAAAGAAAATAGTCAAAAAAAGACGAAAGATACCTTCAAACTGTAAAGTTTTAAACATTGTCGCGAAACACACTGTTTTATAACAGTCTATAATAATTTATAATAAGTCTATAATAATGCAAAAACTTTATGATGAAATCTGGACGCAGAAAACCCCTTACCGCATCCACCATTAAATACGATTTTTCATATTTTGTCAACAGTAAAACGATTATTTTTCCTCCTTTATCGCGGGAAAAAATCTACAGAAAAAAGCTCATTCATTGGCTATACAGCAAAATATTTTCCTTTGAGGCATGGATTAAGTAAAGCATGGGTCGATATAAGGTTAAGTCTCTTTGATAGGTCGAAGTATTTTTTAAGCGTGGTGGATATTTTTGAGCTTGTTTGCTGAGCGCTTTAAGCTTGTCAATCCCATGGAGTTCTATGAAAGAGTAAGCTCAGTGGATTTCAAGTGCACCCTGCCAAAGGAAGACTTTACAAAGGCGCTGGTTATAAAGAGACATGTTATAAAGGAGAGGAGAATCTTTATCCTGTGTGGAGGAGGAAATGATGGGTGTTTTAGCGAAGACTCTTTTTGCTAGAATTGTCAAAATGTTTATAAAGGGCATCAAGAATAATACGCAACGAACCAACAAGCGTAGAGAGTGGTTGATCTTCTATAACAAGAGAGTGTAATGCCGCATGAAAGTTATGTTGACGATGCAGATATTGTGCTTCTTTAATCGCTTCTTGCATCGCTTCATAGTGTTCCGTTGCTCTTTGAACCCATTGCTTTTTTGCTTTCTCATCTGATACGCTGTGCGTAAAACCATCATAATAGCCATTTGGTAAACCTTTTGCACATAAATAGTCGTTTCTAATTTGCAAGTATTGTTGTGCTGTGTCATATTGCTCTTTACTGATGCCTGATGAATCCCCTTTATAGCCAAGCAAACAAAGACGCCCAATATAGGTCCCAACAAGCGGATTTTTCGCTTCTTCGAGGCTTAAACCAAAGTGTTTTGCACGCATTTCAATCGCCGGTTGAAACCCAGATTCGCTGGGGATTGTGGCACGTGAAATACAGCTATTGGGCTCTTTGCGCTTGCCTGTTATTTTCGCTCTACCGCGTTTTTTACGTATTTTCATGAACTTAACCATTTGAATGAAAAAGAAACTGGCTGTTGATGAGGGACAGTGATGTAAAAAGCACTTAGAATAAATACTAGCGGGAGAGCAATACTAGCGGGATATGAGCCGTTGCAGATCAAAAAACAAATGATACTAAAGGCGTTGTAAATGCAAAGAAAAGCAACGGTGTGGGGCGAAAAATCATCCTTAAGGGGGGCTTACCATTTTTTTTCATTGATAGCGGATTATTCGCTTTCTAAATGTTTCTTAACTGTTCTTGAGAAATTGAAGAAAAATTTTTGTCAAATGTGAATGAAAAAATAAAAATGATATTCCATGGGCATGTCATCGTCTATTTCTAATAGGACGTTTTTTCTAATGGGATTATTTATCTCTTTTTTCACGAGCGCTTTACCAAACCTTTTTACAGGTAAAATTGAAAAGTTATTGTTTTCTTATGGGGGGATTATGGGGTGCTGTACTAAGATGCCTGATATATATTATGCTGTTAAGCATATTCTTTTACTTGATAGAACATGTTCTTTATACTTGATAGAAGATATGCACTATACTTGATAGAAGTTATACACTCTATAGAAGATATGTACTCTATAGAAGTTATGTACTCTTCTGTTGAGTGGCAAAAAGCATCCCCCGCATCCTATTATAATAGCATAAGATGCCCTATATTTTCAAATAAAATATCGTTTATCGGCTCAAAATAAATTGTGAATGGTCTCGCTATTTGGTTTGCTGTTTCCTTTATGAATATCCTTTATAGAATATAAAACTTTCCGTTTTTACTGTTTTAATGGATCGCCTCATGAGATGAGGGGATATCGTTTAAAGGACACAATGCGCTATCGAAAGAAGCTGTTTTTATAAGCGGAAAATGCCTTTATGGAAGATGCCTTTATAAATATGGGGGAAGTTTCTTTTTAATAAAGAATTTTTAAAATGAAGCCTTTTTGCTTAAGAAGCTTTCAAATGAGGATTAAAGTGGTTTGTCGTGCGCTTTTCATGCTGGATAATCGGGTGCTTGTTCGACTTTGTTTTGTTTTTTCTAGAGCCATGTCTTAGGGCTCTCTTTTGCCCATTTCGCAATGGTGCCTCGTGAAGGTATAACGATTGAGCCAGCTCAAATTTGAGCTCGCTAAAAAAAGTCCCCAATGAAATCCATATAAAGTTTGAGCAATATAAAATCTATTGAATAGTCCATCTTTACGCTCGTGAAGAAGAAAGTCCGTAGCATCACACATTTTGCCAGCTTTCATTGTTGCGATAGCTCTTGGCATTTGAAACGCTTCATGAGAGGCATTTGTCATCCTTTCTTAATGTTTTACTCTATATGGCTCTTTCTGCTTGTA
Organism: Bartonella sp. TT110JLCBS; assembly: GCF_042193405.1. Taxonomy (NCBI): domain Bacteria; kingdom Pseudomonadati; phylum Pseudomonadota; class Alphaproteobacteria; order Hyphomicrobiales; family Bartonellaceae; genus Bartonella; species Bartonella sp. TT110JLCBS. The sequence goes on along the minus strand of NZ_JBHILT010000003.1, from coordinate 17,101 downwards.
ACGCGCAAGAGATATGGTTTTGATCCAATATGGAACAGATTTAGAATAAGACAATCACAATCCTACGCTACTTAGGCTTCTCATTTAATATGCAAAATAATAAATTTATTATAAATCAATATGTTAGTTGTAAAACTTTACACATCAGATATTTTTTTAGATTGAATATTTTTGTTTGGTGAATTTTGTGAAACATTGTCTTTTGAGGTGTGGGTAATAGATAAGGGGATACAATGGCGTTTGTGCTTGTAAGCTTAAGAGATTGTATGTTGACACCTATAAAGAATTTAAAAAATAGACTTCAAAAGTCTTATCGCACGGGTTTCATGGTCAAAAGAGTGCGAGATAAACCCGTTTTTCTGGTTGCATGTTCTCAAAGAGTGAGTGGGCATTTTAAAAGTGAGAAAATATCCATATGATCGAAGATAAATCACAACAGCAATCTGCCCATGAGGGAAATACGGCTTTTGCATCACAGCTGGTGTTGAATCATTCTGCGGCTTTCAAAAAATGGACGGCTCTCTCAAGAAAAGATTACGTCATCATTTTGTGTTTGGCTATCCTCTTGTTGGTGCTTTTTTCCGTGACTATCCATATGAGCCCTTTGGAGTTTTTTCACGTTATATCCGAGGAACAGGTTCAAATACTGGAGAAAATGGAACAAGGAGATTTTCGAAAAATGATGAAGGAGATCTTGAAACAGCCTTTTGAAAATAATCCTGCAATCGTGTTTTTGTATGGCGTGGGATGGAATGGTGTTTGGGCTTTTTTATGTCTCTTACCACAAATGATTTGGGGCTGTCTTGTGGTGTTCTTTCCACTCTTTTTTGTCTTTAACGCCATCTCTAAACGAGATGTGAAGGAAATGATAAAACTGTGGGATACATTGCCGGAGCAGCAACAGCTAGACAACCAAGCTATCAACAGAACACGATAGGGAAACGAGAGGATAATGCTTTTGTAAGGAGTTTTGGAATGTTGACTACAGCAGGGTTGGGTGTTGTCATGTTGGTGGGGGAGATCATGATAGTGTTTTCTACCATCATGACTATCGTGGCACTTTATTATTCTTTTATAAAACGGGTCATATTGTTGTTTTGGATGCGGCGGAAATTAAAAAAGGGGGCAGAACAGAATTTAGGGCATGATCAGGTAGAGGGTAGAGGACAGAGGACAGTTCTTGCAACACAGTTGCGTGCTTTTTCTTTTCAAGAATCTTTGGAACTTTCAAGAAAAGATTATTGTATCATCTTTTTTCTAGCCTTTATTTTGATGATGCTTTTCGTAGGTTTGATAGCTTTTTTTGCTTTTTTTCCAAGATCTACAATTTTTTTACACGGTTATGCGTTGCAATTGTTTAAGGTTAGCGTTTTTGTCGTACTGCTGCTGTTGTGGTGCTGTGTGTGTATGATTATCGCTTTACCTGTCATTTTAATCTTCCATAGTTTCCTTCATTATAGCGTGAAAAAAACAGTAAAGAGATTAGAAATATTTGCTTAAACAGAGAATAAAAATGATGATTTCATATCAATGCGATAGGGGGGGAAAGTGATTATTATTATACAATATTTGGCTTTTTTAGGGTTCATTATCATTGCCATTTTAATGGTTATGGTGATGGTCAGGCTTCCTTACCGGTTGATCAAGCATATCAGGTTATCTTTTAAACTCGCTCAAGACTTGAAAAAGAAAACGGCACAACAAAAGCAAGCCATACAACAACTGCACAATGATCAGAGAGAAATGAAAAAACACAATGTTGTGCATAAGACACTTGATGCAAAAATACGCTTTCTTAACTTCAAAGAATCTCTCCCTCTTTCTTCAAAAGAATGTAAAATAATCTTTTTTATCTTTATCCTCTTTACTGTTTTGCAATCTGCTTGCTTTATCGCAAATTTTGTATGGTGGAAGAGCGATATGGTCGGCGTTATCATGCAGCTGTTGAACACTTCTCTATGGATTGGACTTTTTTTCTTTTTTCCGATCATTGGGGTGATGTGCATAAAATTAACGAGAAAATTGAACAAAATACTTCAACAATTGGAAGAAGCAATACAACAACGCGATCAGGCAATTCGTATGCAGAATGGGCATGGAGGATAAAATGACGAGTAGCATTATCACATTAATAGTCTTTTTTTTCCTGTTATTTATGATCGTAAATATTTTATTGTGGGTGCCAGTTTGGACAATTTGTTACTTGTTTATCAAGCGTGCGCGGCTTTATTGTCGCGTGAAAAAGGAACTGAAATGCGTGCTGAATGAACGCGATATCGCCTTAAAACAGATCTCCCAAAAATAAAAAACAGCAGAATGTTTGATAAAAAGCCGCTTTCTCTTGTTTAGCAAGACTATAAAAAAATATTCTATCTTTCTACAGTCATGGCGACTGCTCCAATAGTTATAACTGCTGTCGTTAAGATATGGAGAGGGGAGGACTTTGTTTCTCTTGTCGTATTCGAGCCATTGGCATGGATGTTTGCCGGTGCTTTTTTATTCTTACTGATTGTTTTTATTATGCGCTTTGTTGTGACCCGTCAGTTGAACAAATTGATACGGCAATTAGAAGAAGAGCTTGAGCAGAACGGAGATCCCGTCATATTATACGAAGTGAGCGAGGGGAAAATGAGCGAGGGGAAAGTGAGCAAGGGAAAGTGAGTGAGGGGAAAATGAGCGAGGGAAAGTGAGCGAGGGAAAGTGAGCGAGGGGAAAGTGAGCGAGGGGAAAATGAGCGAGGGAAAGTGAGCGAGGGAAAGTGAGCGAGGGGAAAGTGAGCGAGGGGAAAGTGAGCGAGGGGGAAGTGAGCGAGGAGAAAATGAGCGAGGGGAAAGTGAGCGAGGGGAAAATGAGCGAGGGGAAAGTGAGCGAGGGGAAAGTGAGCGAGGGAAAATGAGCGAGGGGAAAGTGAGCAAGGGGAAAAAGTGAAGAGAGGCTTTTGTTGATCCTTTCTTTTGACTTGTTCATTAAGGAGCATGGGTGTACTTCTCGTTTTATGCTTTTTTATATTTGTGTCGTGTTTTTAAAAGAATTGAGGCTCTTGTTTGAGTGGGATTCTTGCTTGAGTTGGTGCTCTTGTTTGAGTGGAGCTCTTTCTTGAGTTGGAGCTCTTGCTTGAGTGCTGAGGGGAAAGTGAAGAGAGGTTGCTCTTGGACTTTACTTGCTGTTGGTGCTTTCTTAAAGAGAGAAAATCTTGTAATTTATTTTCTTTTTATCAAGCATAAAAATGTGTCTTACCAAGCGATATGGAGAGCGAAAAATCTATACTTAAAGCAAAAGATATTCTGGTGTTTGGGGAAGAAAAGCCCATTTTTTGCAGGTGGAGAGGCAAGACGCATAAAGAAGACGCACCAAAAGCTTTAAGTTTTTGATCAAGACGTTTTGCTCTATGGAAAGGGCAACAATGCTTTTAAAGAGCTTGGGGTGGAGGGGGAAAATTGAAAGAAAAGAGGGACATCTATTTATTTACGAGACCGCTAAGGACAGTTTCTCTCTCTGGATGAAAAAGGTTTTGTGCAATTTGGTTATGGAATTGTGAGAGACGCTGGTATTCATGCGGCGGCTTGCCAAATAATTAATCCTTATCATTTTGAGGCTTTATCATTTTGGGGGGGCCAGATTGACAACGAGGCATTGAGGCAAAGGGGTGGATTTTAAGGAAAAGAGATTGAAAATTTTTGAGGAAGAGGTAAGCGCCCAGTGATTACGTCGTGTGCTTGAGGAAGCTTGAGATGAGGCAATGAATGAGGTTGATCTGGGACTGAGGTTGATCTGGGACAGAGGTTTATCTTGGCCGCGTGTTTGGGCTTTCAATAGAGCGCCCTTCCTTGGGAAAAGGAAATTGTGCTATCTCTCAATTGACTTCTTATTTTCTGTGTTATCTTGCGGCTCTGGTTTTGATGGGTGATGTTGAAACCTTACACTCTTATCACAAAAGCTTTATGGAAGATGAAAGTTTGGGCTTTGAAAAAAAATATCGAAAAAATCAATTTGGGCCGGTTTTGTTGATGATTCAAATCGTCATAAAGACAAAGCAACCTCGTTACGATTTTCTTGCACCAGTTCACTTCTTCTTTGGAAAGCAGCTTATCTTCCTGAAAATAAAAAGAGCACTTAGAATTTTAGAGTCAGAGACCCAAATTTGTGCAATAGAAGAAGATATTTTTATGAAAATTTGATCGACGAGAAAAGAGAAGCCTTAAGACAATAGGGGATACACTGTGAGTGATGAAAACATGATGTTTGAAGGTGATGAAAAAAATGCACCCCTGATATTGTCTTTATAAAAGATGAGGGATACAAGCGCTTGATATTGATGAACGCTCATCCATTGTGAGGACGAAAGCTTCGGTTCATGAAAATGGCTTAGAAATTGAAACAAATGAGGGATAAAAAATGAGGGGCAATGAAAAAAATGTATCATTGGATGAAGAGTTACGGTCTTTTTCGCTGGAAGAAGCGTTTTTGACAAGCAAAAATTATAAAGTCATCTTTTGCATTGCTTTCATTGTGGCAGCTTTAAGAACGGCTCTCTTCATACCAATGTGGCTTGAGTGGAAGTTGGCGGGGTGGGAAGGGAATGTCATAACAGTTCTCTTTTGCATCGTGCAGGTTATATTAGATTTAATTTTTGTACTCATTCCTGTTGCCTTTGTGGTCCGTATCATCTTTACGCGTTTGTTGAAAAAAAAGATCGATATGTTGGATCAAGAAATCTGGCAGCGAAGAAAAACCGCTTCTCAACAAAACAGCGCGTGAAGGGCGGGCAGAAAATGAATACTGGTCTTTATATATTCTTATGCGTTGTAGGAGAGACCTTCTCTTCGTGCGATGTTTGAAGGTGATGAAAAAAAATGCACCCTTGATATTGTCTTTATAAAAGATGAAGGATACAAGCGCTTGATATTGATGAACTCTCATTCATTGTGAGGACGAAAGCTTCGGTTCATGAAAATGGCTTGAAAATTGAAACAAATGAGGGATAAAAAATGAGGGGCAATGGAAAAAATGTATCATTGGATGAGGAATTACGGTCTTTTTCGCTTGAAGAAGCGTTTCTGACACGCAAAAATTATAAAGTCATCTTTTGTATTGCTTTCATTGTGGCAGCTTTAAGAATGGCTCTTCGCTTCGTATCCATGTTGCTTGGGTGGGAAGTTGGCGGAGTGGGAAGGGGATGTCGTGGCAGCTCTCTCGTTAATTATGGAGCTTATATCATGGTTTATTTTTTTGTTTATCCCTGTTGCCTTTGTGGTTCGTATCATTTTCACGGTTCTGTTGAAAGAAAAGATCGATATGTTGGAGCAAGCACTCTGGAAGCGGAGAAAAACCGCTTCTCAACAAAACAGCGCATGAAGGGGCGGGGAAAATGATAGATATTAAAATAATGGATATTGTTGTTGTACTCTCGTGGGGTGTGGGCTTGACGCTTTTCACGCTGCTTTCTGCTGTGGTCATGATGTTTATTTGGGCATTGTATTACTCTACTTTCAAGCGGGTGAGACTGTATTGCCAAGTGACAAAAGAATTAAGCCGCGTGCTTGAACAACCTATCGCTTTTGAGCCGTCTAGTGGAGAAACGCCGATGATTAAGCTGTTATCTGAGGAAAAAGAGTTTTCTCTTTCTGATGAGGAAATCTTAACGATGGAAAGTGCAACGGCGCTTTTAAAGAGTTTGGGGTGGAAGGTGGAAATTGAGGGAAAAGGGGATCATTTGGCCACCTATTATTTACCAGATCGTGAAGTGCAGTTTCTTTATAATGCTGAGAAGGGGTATCCGCGATTTGATTGTGCAATTGCAGTGGTTTCTGGTATCCATGCGGCGGCTTGCCAAACAATAGACCCTTATAATTCTGGAGGCTTGATTGCTCTTGAATTGAGTTTTGATGTGAAGGGGTTGGAAGTTTTTGAAGAAAAGGTAAGCGTTGGATGTTTACGTCGTGTACTCGAGAAAGCTTTAGATGAGGCAATGACTGAGGTTGATCTTGGCAAGATGCTTCACTCTCAATATAGAATCCTGCCTTGGGAAAACAAAACTGTGGTCCCTCGGTTGGCTTCTTATTCCCTGCGTTATCTTGCGGCTCTGGCTTTGATGGGCGATGTTGAAACTTTACACTCTTATCAGAAAAGCTTTATGGAAGGTGAGAAGCTGGGCTTTGAAACAAGTATCGAAGAGGAGCATCTGGAACGCGCAATGGTGATTGCTCAGGCGGTAGAAAAGACAAAGCAACCCAGTTACGATTTGCTTCAACAGGCGGCAAAGGATTTTTCCATGGAGGTAGAAAGCTATGAATGTTTTAGAGCCTCAGATCCCAATTTGTGCAATAGAAGAAGAGATTCTTATGAAAAATTGATCGAGGAAAAAAGAGAAGAATTAAGGCAACAGGGATATTTTGTTTACGAAAAGGACGCGATTTGTGAGGTTGATGGAAAAAACTATCGTCCCGATATTCTTTACATAAAGGATGGGGAGTTAGAATATATGGATGTAGAAATTAGGGTTGATGAAAAAATTTATTGAGAAAAATAAAGAGTTTAGATAAATTAAAAAGAGCTTAAACCTAAAAATAATGCGTAAAAAGCGCGAAGCGTAAAAGCAGAGGGGAACAATGCAGGAGAAAAAAGCAACATTTGAAGAGTCTTTCTTTTCGGTGTCTTCAGTGGAAAGGCGCAAAGGGGTGGGACGGTGTAAAATAATAGGGCACCGCTTTTTCATCATGTTTTGTACATGCCTTATCATGATGGCTTTAGAAGTTCCTGCGGGTGCAAAGTCTCTGGTACAGCCGTTGCAATGGACAAGATGGGAAGGAATTGGTTCTCTTATTTTTCTCTTACCAGTGTTGATATGGTTTTGTCTTCTCACACCCCTTCCTATTTTGTGGGGCATTTGTCGTTTTAAAGAGCGTAAATTGGAAAAAATAAAGAAAAAACTAAAAGAAAAAATAAAGCAGCAAGAGATTAATCAATGAGGTTATACGCATGAGGAGTGAGGCTGCGGTTTTTATTTTGTTTCTGCCGATTGGATGTTTTCTTCTAAATGCAGTTACAGTTTTTGCCATTTTTGTGAATATGATTATTGTGGCGCCTTATTATTCTTTAATAAAGCGTTTGAGGCTCTATTACAGAGTGAAAAAACAAAGACGTTTGATGAAAGAACATCCACAGCGTTTTTGTTTCTTTGAAAAAAGCGGAAAAGGGAAAGAGAGAGTGCCGCAAAACTTAGCACTAGAAACAAAGATAAGTTCCTATTCGTTAAAAAAATGGCTCGCTTTTTCACGCAAAGATTATATCCTCCACGCATGCCTCTCTTTCATCATTATGTTTTTCAAAGCTTATGTCTATGTGATTTTCTTTAAAGAGATAGATGAGATCAGATTTGAATATTTTGTCATTCTCTTGCTTTTCTGGTTTTTTTTATCGGTATGTATTTTTGCAACGATCCCTGTTGTTGTGATCCTTCGTGAAATTTTAACCCATCGATTGAAAAAGAAGATTCAGCAGTTGGAAGAAGTGACTGAAGCAACCCAATCAATCAATTTATAAAGGGAAGGGGATAAAATGCATTACGAAATGGCGGCAGCTTGGACGGTGATTTTGATCATTCTGCTGGGGGGTGTTTTTAATTTTTTCTTAACAATACCCATTGTGGCACTGTATATTTCTTTTATCAAGCGTTTGATCTCGTATTACAAGGTTACCAAACAATTAAACGCAGCGCTGAAAAAGCGCATGTAGTGCTCGTGTCATGGGGGGAGGCATAAGTTTTAGATCATGCCATTGCTTCACGGCTTGGGAGGACGGCATCGATTGTTTTTCTCATTTTACGCTGATCTCTGGGGGAATGGGGTAATGGAGGAATGGAGGGGGTTTGGGGGAAAAGGGCTGATGATGGCAATGAATAGGCTGGTGATAGGTTTGTAATAGGCTTGTATAGGCTTTAATGGGGCGGTTTATCGGAAGTTTTGTTGTTTTCTGTGAATTTGCAAAATCGTAAAAACGTGAAACTGTAAAAGGGTGTGTGGTTGCTCAAGAGCTGTGACGGTTGTGGGGCGGTTGGGGAGAAGAGGGCGCCAATGGAGGTGTAAAGGTTGGATTGTGCAATGCGTCAAAATTGGAATGGGGAATTGGGGTAATGGAGGGCGTTGGGGGAAAAGGGCTGATGGCAATGAATAAGTTGGTGACAGGCTTGTAATAGGCTTTAATGGGGCGGTTTATCGGAAGTTTTGTTGTTTTCTGTGAATTTGCAAAATCGTAAAAACGTGGAACTGTAAAAAGGTGTGTGGTTGCTCAAGAGCCGTGACGGTTGTGGGGCGGTTGGGGAGAAAAGGTGTCAATGGAGGATGGTTGGATTGTGCAATGCGTCAAAATTGGAATGTGGGAATGGGGGAATGTGGGAATGGGGAGCGTTGGGGGAAAAGGGCTGATGGCAATGAATAGGCTGGTGATAGGTTTGTAATAGGCTTGTATAGGCTTTAATGGGGCGGTTTATCGGCAGTTTGCTTGTTTTCTGTGAATTTGCAAAATCGTAAAAACGTGAAACTGTAAAACGGTGTGTGGTTGCTCAAGAGCCGTGATGGTTGTGGGGCGGTTGGGGAGAAGAGGGCGCCAATGGAGGTGTAAAGGTTGGATTGTGCAATGCGTCAAAATTGGAATGGGGGATTGGGGTAATGGGGAGCGTTGGGGGAAAAGGGCTGATGGCAATGAATAGGCTGGTGATAGGTTTGTAATAGTCTTGTATAGGCTTTAATGGGGCGGTTTATCGGAAGTTTGCTTGTTTTCTGTGAATTTGCAAAATCGTAAAAACGTGGAACTGTAAAAAGGGGGGGGTGCTCAAGAGCTGTGACGGTTGTGAGAAGGGGATAAGCCCGCATGAGAAGGGTAAAAACACGTGGAGGGAATAAACTCTGAGAAGGGGATAAGCCCGTGTGAGGAGGAAAAAACGTTTGGTTTTGGAGCTGTTGATATAAGGACCGCTGTTTAGAGGCGTAAGGGAGGGGGATTGTTCGTTCTCAAAGCCTATGATGTAAGAGAGTATGGGCTATTCAAGAGGGTGTTCGGGTATGGATAGAGATTGAAGGGGCTCGGCTTCTTTGCAAAGCAGAGGTCTTGATCATAAGTTTTGTTTATTCATATGGTTTTTTATGGCATCCAGTACCTGTTGGCTTATCTCCTTATGGGTCAGCCATCGTAAACCTTTGGGCGTTGTTTTTTGTCCTAATTGAATGGGGATAAAAGCAACCTTGTTTTTGCGCGCGCAATCGATGATTATTTGATCATGCGTGTTGGAACTAAAAATATGAAGAATACATGGCGGTTTAGGCAAAAGAGCCAACTGCTCAATTAATGCGCAAGAAAATGCATAGGCGGGCGAATGAATCCATAATATGCAATATTTTAGATCATGCCATTGCTTCACAGCTTTTAAAAATTGCGCCTTTGATGCCGCACAATCATAATCCAACGACACGCACAACTGTTTGTTGTGCAATGCCTCAAGCTGGACTTTATGGGAAAGAAAGCGTGCAGCAATAATCACTTCTTGCGGCTCTAATGATTGATACAAAGGGGCAAGCATCCCTGTGCCCCCTACCACTAAATAACGATAGTGCACATCCTTTTTTTTCATGCCCCCTCCCTTATTACTTTAAATCCCACCTCGTTGCTTTAAAAATGTGTACATTTCATCAGCAAGTCTTTCACAACGGGTTTGTACCTCTTCACTTATAACTTTCCAAGTACGACCTTCATCGTCTGAGGAAAAATCTTCGTTGGAAGAGGCAATTTGACATTGGAGTGTGTAACCATAAAGCGTGTGCACCACCGGCACTAAATGTTCACACGGTTGTGCGCATTTTTTGGCCGTACTCCCATGAGAGATAAGCCCAACAGGTTTATTTAAAAAGGCATTATAGCTCAAATTATCAAGAGCATTTTTTAAAACACCCGAATAAGACCCTTGATAAACGGGGCTTGCTAGAATAACGCCATCAGCCGCGGCAATGGTTTTTACAAACTCACGGACCGCAGCACTTGGATTAGCTTCAACCTGCTGATGATAATCTGGATCTGTCATCGGCAAGGGCTGTTTACGCAAATCAACCCAATGAAGTGATGCACCCCGCTTTATGAGGCAATCCGCTAAATAATTGGCTAAAGTTCTTGTTAAGGAAGGTTGACGCACAGACCCCAAAATAATTGCTATATTCAACAGGATTCTCCTTTATCTTTTCCCCACAAGCCTATAACGCAAGGCTTATAAAGAAGTGTGAGTAAAATGGCGCGTATCAATGCTGTTTATAAAGAGCAATTGTAATGATATCGCATCATCATAGAATCAGTCCATGCTAACAAGATTGTTGACAAAACAACACCTCAAACTTGCAAGGGAATGTTAGTGCTTTCATTAATATTAAAATGCTTGATCTCAAAAGTAGCGGCTGTTTCTCTGTCTTAGAAGCGCTTTTATGAATATATTCTAAGCTATTGGCTTGCAAGAACTCTAATGAAAAATGGAATGTATCGTCATATTTTGATTTATAATGATCATTGAGCCTTTTTAATTGGAATAAGAAAGTTGTAAGATTTTCTCATTTCAAATGCTCTTATTGCGCGATCATTTGCAAATCAATGGAAGTTCCTTTTTTCATGTCTTAAGTGGGGGGCGGAAAACAATTGAGAAAAGAATAAAAATGCTTCTGTCTTTTCAAGGGATAAAGGCTATCGTAGAAGCTAGATATGGCTGTTGTAGGGGGTAGCGGTATGGCTTGTCGTAGAAGGGGTGGTGGGTATGGCTGTTTGTAGGGGGGCGGGTATGGCTGTTGTAGGGTGCAGCGGTATGGCTGTTGTAGGGGCAGAGCGGTATGGCTGTTGTAGGGGGCAGCGGTATGGCTGTTGTAGGGGGCAGTGGTATGGCTGTTTGTAGGGGCAGTGGTATGGCTGTTTGTAGGGGCAGAGTGGTATGGCTGTTTGTAGGGGGGCGGGTATGGCTGTTTGTAGGGGGCGGGCGGTATGGCTGTTGTAGGGGGCAAGCGGGTATGGCTGTTTGTAGGGGCAGAGCGGTATGGCTGTTGTAGGGGGCAAGCGGGTATGGCTGTTTGTAGGGGCAGAGCGGTATGGCTGTTGTAGGGGGCAGCGGTATGGCTGTTTGTAGGGTGCAGCGGTATGGCTGTTTGTAGGGGCAGCGGTATGGTTGTTGTAGGGTGCAGCGGTATGGCTGTTTTTTGGGCAGGGGTGGGGTTGTCGTAGGAGCCTTAGGCTAATGGGGTTGTCCGTGTTGAGGAACGAGTTATGGCGTAGCTTGTTGCAAGGGAGGGTAAGGCTATTGTAGAGGCCGCAGGGGGCGTATATGAATGGCGCCGGATTACATTTTTTATTGAAACAATAGGGGTGATAGAGTTTATAGTAAGGGGATATATTCATGGGGGCGCTATTGTTATCCTCTTCATGGGGGCTATTCATGAAATGGGGGTGGTGCGCGTTGGTTTGGAAGTGTTGAGAGATTTCTTTAAAACAAGCACGTGAATTGGCAAAACTATTGGCAACATAAATATGCAATACGAGTATTTTCTGGGGTGTTCTATTTGACGACAATGGATGCAATTGTGCTTTGAGAGATTATGCGTATCCTTATAAAGTTAGGGACAAACAGTTGTATAAAAGGGAAGAGCAAATGAAGGGGGAAAATTCCACATTTTATAACAAACGGTGCTCTCTTTTTTTTGGAAAATCATTTCGTTCTTATAAAGATCATATGATTATTTGTCTTATTTCTATCCTTGTTGGGATAGGTTATAAAGCTCTTTTGATCCCATTAGAAGCCAAGTGGTCGTTGAGTGTATCGCAGGATAGCACTCTTTTAGCGATTTTTGTGCTACGTGAAGTCATCATGGTTGTTGTTGTTGCCTCGATGCCTGTTTTATTGGTGCTTTATCTCATCTTAACGTATTTGTTGAAAAAAAGGATTCAGAATTTAGAAGAGGCTATCCAGCAACGGGGTCACACAATCGATCAACAAAATAATCCAGTAAAAAAGGATAGAGAAAAAATAAGCTGTTTTTTTATCGTATACTTTTGGTTGATATTTCTGCTAAACGTCTTTTTTCCTGCGGGTGTTGTCATGCTCATTTTAGAATTTTATTATTTTGTTTTCAAGCAGGTGAGAACGTATTGTAGAGTGAAACGGGAATTAAAACGCATAAGATAAAGAGAGTGACAAGGCGCTTTTGTCGCTATCGTAAGGGGGGAGAGGCAATGTTTGGAAGCTCGTGACACAAGAAGAGGGGATGGTTGGAAAATTATCAGGCAAAGAGGAGAGCCTATTTTCGTTTGTAATGAGGAGGATGCTCTTAATCATTTGGAAGAGCAACCACGCTTTTAGAAAATTGGGGTCTTTTGTTGAAAATAAGGGAAACACTATGCATCGCACTTTTCGTGGTTCTTAAAAGAGCGGGCATGAGATAAAGAGCGGGCATGAAATAAAGAAATGCGTTTTTCATAAAAAGGAAGAGCAATGAAGGGGAAAAATTCAGCATTTTATTCAGCATTTTATAATGAACTACGCTATTTTTTCGAAAAAAGTGTTTTTTCTGAGGAAGAGCATGTTGTCATTTGTTTTCTCTCACTCATTATTGAGCTATGGAACAGGATTTTCTTTCTTGAGCTGTGGAACAGGATTCTCTCTCTCTCATCCTTGGATAGCAAAGAGTACAGCATTTTTTCTCTTGAGCTGTGGAACAAGATTTTCTTTCTCCTATCCTTGGGTAGCAATGGGGAACGGACAGGGTGGTGGGATACACCTCTTTTTCTCTCTCTGTATGCGTTTTGGAAAGTTATTATAGTGTGTGTTTTGGTCTTATTCCCAGTTATGTTGATACTCTACATCACATTGTGGTTTTTGTTGAGAAAAAATACTCAAAAATTGAAAGAAATAAACCAGCAACGGGGTAAAATAACCGATCAAAAGGATCGATATAAAAAAGGCGATAGAGAAAAAAGGGGTGATATTCTTGTCATGATATTTGTTTTCGTGCTTATGTGTGTGACATTGGTGGTTGCTTGTATTCCCATGATGATTTTAGAACTTTATTATGGTGTCTTTAAGCAGGTGAGAACGTATCGCTGTTTAAGAAAAGAACTGAAAAACGTCTTGCAAGAACAGGATACAGCGCTTGAGAAATCATGAGAGGGAAAAAATAATGAAGAAATTATGAGAGATTCAGCCTTTATAGGGATTGCATACCATTTTGCCTCTGATATGTTTTGGTGCTCTTTCATGAGGTGTCCGTAAACATTGCTCTAAGGAGCAGTGTTGAGGATGACATTGAGTGGAAGAAAAGCCGATTATGGACCATTATTGATTAAAGGGAATAAGAGCCCTTGGGGTTTAGAGCCTAGAGTGAGTGCTTGGGACTTACTTTATCGTTTGAGGCGTGAGGAAGGAACGATTTTGGGAGCAGTTGGTCGCGGTATATGGGTTGTTTTCGTATTTTTAGGAGCCTTGTTCATTCAAGCTTTGAAATGAATTCTATTGAAGTGGGGCTGCAGGGTCATTTTCTTGAAAATAGGAGAATTTTTGGGAAGAAAAAGCTGAATTGTGACTATTGTTTACAGATTGGCGTGGTTTGAAAATCTTTATTTTTTGCAATGTGAGGAAGGTAAGAGGGTGGCAAGGTAGCAGGAATACTATAATTTTTATTATGACGTAAGCCATAACGGTCTGTGTACTTTTCTTTATTCCGGTGGTATTTGGGTTTTGCATCATCGTAATGCGTAAATTGGAAAAAAATCCAGAAACGAGAAGAGGCAATCTCTGTGTGAGAGCAAATAAGCTCTCTCGCGGGGCTTTTCAAAGAGAGAGGGGAATACATGAAGGAGCAAAATTGGGCATCAGAGCAAGAAACGCATAAAGGAGCGCATTCTTTTTCGCTCCAGCACGTGTTGCTCTCAGCAAAGGATTATAAAATTATCTTTGCTATTGCTGTTCTCATTATCATGTGGAACATGATTCTAGGAATACCAGATGTATTAAATTGGCAGCTGACAGGGTGGCAATATGTTGTGCATGCCGTTCTCCTTAAAACAACGGACATCATAATGGTCTGTGTTATTATTTTTATTCCGGTTATGTTACGGCTTCGCACCAAAGTGACGGGTGAGTTGTACAAAAATATTCAGAAACTAGAAGAAGCAATCTCGGTGCGAGAGCACATAAGCTCTCTGTCGCACGGGCTTTGTAAAGACTGAGAGGGGAAAAATGAACAGTGATCCTATAGCCGTATTTCTATTAGATCCCCTGTTCTGGGTATTTATTGTTATTTGCATGATCATTATCATGCTTGTTTTAGCTCTTTATACCTCTGTCTTTAAACGGATGAAAATGAATTTCCAAGTGAAAGGCGAGCTGGAAAGAGTGCTTAAAGAAAATGATCTTGCAACGCAGCAGTTTTGGAAAGATGAAGCCGTGGTGCAGAAGAGGCGTTTGCAACTAAAGGAAAAAGAGTTCTCTGCCGATTATGATGATGATGAAATTCTCACGATAGAAAGTGCAACAGGGCTTTTAAAAAGCTTGGGATGGTCGGTGGAAATCGAGGGAAAGGGAGATTATTTGGCAACCCTCTTTTTACCAGATCGCGAAGTGCAGTTTCTTTATAACGAGAAACGAGTGGAAGAATTTTCGCCTTTTGATCGCGGACTTTTAATTATGAGCGGTATTTTTGCGGCGGCTTGTCAGACGATTAATCCGCATAATTCTGGGGTTTTGCCAACAGTATTTATGAATTTTGTACCCAATGGATTGGAAATTTTTGAAGAAAAAGTGAGCGCCAAGCTTTTAAAGAAAGCACTCGATACAACTTTAAAATGGACAATGGAAGATGATTCTTTGCATGAAATGTTTCGCTCTCAATATGGTATTCCCCCTTGGGAAAAAGACTCTTTATCTTGGGCAACGGATGATGACATAGAGCTCGCACCTTATGCTTTGCTGCATCTTGCTGCTCTTGCCTTACTTGGTGATGTTGAGACTTTAGCTTCTTATGACGAAAGTTTTACGGCAGGGGAGAAGCTTGGCTTTGATGAAACCATTGAAAAAGTCCATTTGGAACGCGCGATGGTGATCGCTCAAGAAGTGAAAAGGGAAGGAAAGTTCAGTTACGATCTACTGGAACGGGTTGCTGAGAAGTGGTCTATAGCCATGGACTATCAGCTTTTTAGAGTGAGATCCCCTAATACGTGTAATCAAAAACGAGATTTTCATAAAAAAATAGTCGAGGAGAAAAAACAAGAATTAAGGGAACAAGGGTTTGAAGGGGTGAGTGATGAACAGTTCGTGTTTGAAGCAGAGGGGGTAAAACATGCTCCTGATATTACTTATATTAAAGATGGTAAAATCGCATTTATGGATATAAAAATTGATTAGTTTATTCTCCTGTTGAAGAAAAGCACTTTTATTTAAAAGATGTGAAAGCGTCTCAATCATGGCGCTTTCACATCTTTCTTACCAGAGCAAAATAAAGGGTTCGAAAAATCAAGAATAATAGCCAAGATTTAAAAAATAGACTGGAAATGGCTTGATCCTCAAGAATAGAGGAGAAAAATCAATTATAAATTCTACTCTCTTCTTAAAGGCGGTCTCTTTTTTGTTAGAAAATGCTCATAAATTATTGCTTATTCAAGCGGTATGAGGGAAAGGTCCATTGACTAAAGCGCTATGGGGAAGCTCTATTGACTAAAGCGCTATGGGAGGGAAGCTAGGGGGTAGAGCCTTTGTCATTTGAGGGGAGAGGAAGGCAAAAAATGGCATTTTTGAGCAGTGTTAAGGTCTTTTTCCTTTGAGGTATTTTTTGTCTTTAAGAAGTTCTTGCCAATGAAGCAGCGCTTGTTAAGTTGCAACAACGTTTCAGTATGGTGATATTGATACAAAAATTTATATGGTATTTTTGTGTTTTTCAGTCTGCTTCATGGAGAGCTGTAAGCCAATCCGATGATGTAGGGGATGCATGGTCATTTTCTTGAAAACAGAAAAATTTTTGGGAAGAACAAGAAGAACACGAGGATTGTGGACCCCTTATTAACTAAAGCGCTATGAGGAAAGGTCCGTTGACTAAAGCGCTATGGGGGGGGAAGCTAGGGGGTAGAGCCTTTGTCATTTGAGGGGAGAGGAAGGCAAAAAATGGCATTTTTGAAGGCGGTAATATTTGGATAATAAAAATAAAAACACAATAAAAATTAAATTAAAACAAAGGAAAAATTAAACTAAAAAAGGCCCTTTATAAAATGGGGCCTTTTTATTTAAATTTTATAATATATACAAAATGTATATAACTTTACTTTAAGAACTTTTTGTATCTTATATTCTAGTAGAAACAAGTTGTATGAAATATATAATAAGTGATCCTAAAAAAACAGCTATTGCATTCAATAAACTTTTTCCTTTTTCGTATATATCGTTTATTGATGCTTGTTCTGATGCGCTTCTATTACTGACTCTCAGTATATTCAATGTATCCGATGTGTCCCTTACTTGTTTAACAAACTGTAAATTTGTTTTCTCAATAGTATAAGGGGCAACAATGGGAGAGGGTTTTTTATTGACTATACGATCAGATTTTTGAATCGCGAGAGCTAAACCACTTGTAATAGCTCCCGCTATGAAAAAATATCTGATATTCATAGTTTTTCTCCTATATTTATTTCGACAAATAAATATCGATGCGTATCATATATAAAGTCGATTTAAATAACTATAGTAAAAATACAACAATCACAAAAAAGAATAAAGTTTGTCTACAAATTGACAAAATTTACCCTTAATTGCCTTAATGAATTCTTTCAGATTCGATTTTATGAAGGCACCAAAAAGTATGAAAGATCTGTAGGCAAGTGGAATCCCATAAGGTGGGTGATACAATAGTTGCTAGCAAACTTCTTTTTGTGCCTTTGACCAAGGATTCATAAAAATGAGGGTTCATAAAAATGAGATGCGATAAAAGTTGAGTAAAACCCTTGAGGGGAAGGATGCACTCTTTTTGAGGGCTAGAGTGCATCCTCTTATAGATTGGATACTGCCTTTATGAGGGTTTAAGGCGGTATTCGTTGAGGGGAA